>JAIFLK010000091.1 GCA_020049115.1 Chloroflexota bacterium
AGGGCGTAAGTCAGTGAAAGAAAAACCTTTATAAGGTTTGAAACCTTATAAAGGTTGGTTGATTCTAATCCTTGCCACATGGCGTATAACCCTAGCCCAAAGAGGCTGATGAAGGCAGTTTGGGCGTGACCTGCGAGTAAGATGAAGGCGATAACGATGGTTAATAATAGGAAAGGTGTTAGACCTGCAAGGTTTTTGAAACCTTGCAGGTCTGTTCGTGGATTCCGCGTGTTGGTCATGCCCCAATCGTAACATAAAAAAAGATATGGCAACCAGGCCATGCCTTGCAGTTGGTTAATATGCTCCACTTGCGCGCCGAGATAGCCACCGAAGGCGAATAAAATGGCGGCGGTTAATGAAGCGTGGTAACTGAATTGTAAGCTATGGCGGGTGAAAATAACCATGCCGAGGGCGGCAATGAGGATATGCAGACCAATTGACCAGGCCAATTGTTGCGGGGGATTAAGCCAGAGGAGTAGCCAATTGAGGGGATAAAATACGCCCACTTGACTGTTTGCCATGAGGGGCGCGCCCATGAAGAGGTCGGGATTCCATAACGGAATGTGACCCGCGCGCATGGCGGTGGTGGCGGCGGCTTTATAGGGGTAAAAATAAAGGAAGGTGTCTGTGCCAACCAGAATGAGGTTAGTGAGGAGGATTTTCCAGAAGAATAGGAGAGTGAGGGTAATGAGGCTAAAGATGGCGACGAGGTAATGTTTCACAGTGGACTCTATTTATTCAGCCGCCCGCGCCAAATTCAAGGCCAATAACCGCGCCAAAATCTGTCCATCATTCAAGTGAAGCGGCCAATGATAGGCGGCCAGAACCGCTTGGTCTAACTGTTGATGAATGTAATCCAGACGTTCAATTTCCTCTAGCGTGATGACCGTTTCGGGGCGAACTCTACCTAGTTGTAATAATTGGCCGATTTCACTAAACCAGCGTTTCGGGTCGCGATATTTACCTTTAACTTCGGCGCGATAATAGACCAGAACGTTATATAAATTGGTTAGCGTTCTTTTTTGTAAGATGGCCTCACCCACGTCAGGTGGATTAAGCCAACTGTCCCGAAACTCAACTAAATGACGGGCGAAATCCGCAATGCGTTTGACGGTGGGATTTTCGCTCTCACTGGGTTCTGTCCCAAGCGACCAGGGGAAAGGGAAAGTCTCGAAACAAGTATTAATGTTGTAGGTTGGTGTATTTCCGTCACCATGTCGTGAAGTCGTAACAATAGCCCAAGCCTCATGGACTCGCGAGTTAAGCACACCTGCAAAATAGTCATCATCACGGGCAAAAACTTGTAGCCGACTATCAGGCAAAACCGTATTGTCTAACCAAACAAATAAGCGATATTTAGCCACACGCGGAATAACCAAATAACGCTTATTCGTGGCGAAAATTTTGCGGATACGGGGCGCGGCATCCCCATGAATCCACCATTTTTCGGCCCGTTTTTTCATGCGATTATCTACTCGTGAAGGTTGGACATGCTGCCGCACATGTTCAAAAGGTAGCTCATATAACGCGGCCTCTTCTTGCGACATATCGACCCCAAAATCAATAATCCACATATTACGTGGTCGGCTGGCAATGTCGGTGCCATTCATCCAACGGCGAATTACGTCATCATTAGAGCGTCCACTAGGATTAGTGGCCTTAAGCATTTGTTGAGCGATGTCATTTGTTATCTCAAAACTGCCCACCTTAATATCGCCCATGAAAGCAATCTCTTTATTTTCTGCCAGAATTTTAACTTGACTTAAATCAAAATTTTCACTGAGGTTGGCCGTAATTTGAGCGACGGGTTGCCCATCAAGTTGATACTCTTGTTCCGTACCATTATCAAAACCAATCATAGAAATGCGAACCGCCGCGCCTTCTAAAACCCATTCACGGTCACTCCAGCCCATGAATATATTACCTGTTATTTTAATTTGTTCCAATACATACCGATTAACCCCCGCGCGAATGGCTTGCGTAGACAATAACCCTGCCCGTTTTAATTGCCCTTGAGCGATTAAGGCGCGGGCTTTTTCAAACCAATAACAGACCAAATCGGCCTCATGGGGCAAGCGGTTTTGATAAAGTTTGAATAATGCCTCAATGTAATCATGCTCTAACATTTGCCGCATTTTTTTATGCCCCAAAAAGGGCGGGTTGCCAATGACAATATCGGCGGGCGGCCAGGTGGGGTTTATGGGTTGACCTTGCTCATCGTAGGCTAAAATGGCATCCATGCGCCTTACATTTTGCAGAGGTTGTAAGATAGGTTCAGCCATGTTCTCTAAGCCGTTCTCAAACCGCCATTGAATATAGCCAATCCAAACCGTAATTTGCGCCAATTCATGGGCATAAATATCTATTTCTAGGCCATATAATTGGCTAGGGCTGACGGTGAGGGGAATGAGGTCTAGGTCGTGGCGGCGAGCAAAAGTGATGACCTCTTTTTGCAAGTCTAACAATTCACGTAAGGCAACATACAAAAAATTACCACTGCCACAAGCGGGGTCAAGCACCGTTGTTTGGGCAATCTCTTGGGCAAATTGTTGTAAGGCGGTGTTAATTTGGGCTGATTGACCTTGCCTTAACCCAGATTCGGCCTCAAATTTTAAGGTTTGCCATTTTTCCCGTAAGGGTTTCATCAAAATGGGGTAGACAATGAGCAATATATCGTCACGGCTGGTGTAATGCGCGCCTAATTGTTTCCGTTTGGCTTCATTTAAGACCCGTTCAAAGAGCGTGCCAAAAATGGAAGGTTCTAATTGTGACCAATCTTGTTGGCACGCCTTACGTAAACTTTCAACAATGTCACTGGTTAAAGTCGGTGGCACTGTCGCGTCATCAAACAGTGCGCCATTGAAATATTGAATTTTATCGCGCCCAAAATGACCGCCCTGACGCATTTTTTGGAACAGGTGACTTAAGTTGACTAAAAAATCGGTGGTATCTTTGGTCGTTGGTTGGGGAATCGTGACCATGGCCGTTAATAATTTGTCGGGCAATAGGCCAATATTTTCGGCAAAGAGACAGAATAGCAAGCGAATCAAAAAATGGGCTTGCTGTTCGGGCGTGTAGTGGGGANAAGAGCAAGCGAATGAGAAAATGGGCTTGCTGTTCAGGCGTGTAGTGGGGAAACTCGCGCTTGGCTAACCCGCCGAGACTGTTCGCAACCTTTACAAAGGCTTCGGCGGTGGCTAAGGTGCGATGTTCCTTCGTTTGCTTGGGCTTGAAAAACTCATCAAATTCAGGGCGCGGGGCATGAAACACCCGTTGGAGCAACTCTAGCCCATCACGTTTAACCAAACGCTCAAGGGTAATTTCGTGGCTTTGCCTGACGGTATTGGTGTAATTGGCATGAATAATAATGGTTTGCAAGTCGCAGGTAATCAGCAGGGGGGGATTGCCTAACTCATCTTTATAAAGTAATAATTGTTGATATGCCTTGTGCAAATTGCCATGCGGCCCTTTATATTCCCAAATAAAACGATTTTGATAATAGGCATCAGCCCAGCCTTTGTTGCCATCAGGCTTAATATTTTTAGCCTCGAAACTAAATATGTCAGGCTGACCAAAGGCAATCGGGTCGGCATGGTCAACTAAAGCACAAATGTCATTGAAATGTGTTTGGGCTGCTTGCCGTTCCGTTAATTGGTCAATTAGTTCAGGGTTGCCCCATTTATCGTAAAATTCTTCTGGAGTCATTCTTTTGATTTTAGACAGGATTAACATGATTTACAAGATTAAAAACAAAAATCCTGTAAATTATGTTAATTCTGTCTATAAACTTAATGCCCATCTTTACTCATATCGGCGAGGGCGATAATCTCTTTCTTATCCTCAATCACCCGCGCCATCATCCCGTCACGCATTTGAAAGACGCGCTCAACATAACGACACAACCGTAAATCATGCGTCACCATGACCCCCGCGCGGTTGTGTTCATGGATGAGATTAGCAAATGTTTCAACCACTTGGAAGGCGCGCTCAGTATCAAGGCTGGCGGTGGGTTCATCGGCTAACACGACGGTGGGGTTGTGGATGAGGGCGCGGGCAATGGCGACCCGTTGTTGTTGACCGCCTGAGAGTTGATAGGGCAAGTTATTGAGCCGTTCGCCCAAACCGAGTCTTGTTAGTAATTCTTGGGCGCGTTGACGGTTGGTTTTATCCAATCGCCCATTGAGACGCAACATTAACTCCACATTCTCTAGGGCGGTCAAAAATGGCACGGCGTTATTGGCTTGAAAGGTGAAGCCGATATTTTGGCGGCGAAAGGCCGTTAATTGTCCGTCATTCATCTGGCTTAAATCTTGCCCATCAATCAACACCTGCCCACTCGTTGGCTTGAGTAAACCTGCGAGAATGGCTAACATGGTGGTTTTACCCGACCCACTGGGGCCGACTAAGGCGACAAACTCACCGAGATGAATTTGCAAGGAAACGTTATCTACGGCCTTGACAGTCAGGCCACTGCTTTGGTAAATTTTGGTTAAATCTTTGGTTTCAAGGGCTATAGTAGTCATGAATTTGTATCCTAAAGGGATTTGGGCGTTTCTCGTCAGAAATCTGATGTTTTGAAGATATCGGATTTCTCATTTGTTACCTATTTAAACACCAAGTTGGGTTTCAATGAAACGTTTGACCCAACGAAACATGCGAAAAATAGCCATGATGTCGTTAGAACTAGCATCATACTCAGGGCTAACCGCATATTCCTTGCCATTTACCACCACAAAGAAATAGTTTCGCCCCACGACATAACAGCCATATAACGGATATTTGGCCTCATTTTGCTGTTGCGCCACCAACATTTCAATGAGCAATTGCCCTAGCGGGTCATTGTCCCGTTTGCGTTCTTGTTTATATTCATGCAAGAAAAAGAAAGGTTGTTCAGGATGTTGTTCACCCTTTGATACCACAAAATCAACCACGCCATTCACTTGCCATTCGCCGATGACCGCCGCAAATTTGCGTTGGGTAAAGGCTTTATATTGGGTATGTTGAAAATCAACCAAATTGGTCAAGGAACTGATAAAGAAAAATTTCAGTTCATCTTCATTCCATGCCTCAACATTATAAAATAGCCGTTTCGCTAATTGCGCTAAAACTGTTTTTTCGCTTTCACTGATGGCATCATCGGCCTGTTGCCAACTTTCTAATAGGGCAAAGCCCTCATAATAACGTTTGTAGCCAAACTCTTTGTTAATTTGACCATATTCCCAATCTTGAAATTTACGTTTTTTCATGGCTGTTTCCTTGAGAACAGGATTGCGAGAATGGGCGGATAATTCAAGCCACCTATTCTCGCAATAAATTCTAACACCTGTTGTTGTAATATTTCAGGCATAATTTCTAACCGTTGCAGCACTTGTTGCGTCACAAGGTGACTCATCTTAACCTCCTGATAATCAATTTTGGCATAGCCTTATCATCACGGTGAGTGGCATGGTACATGGGGCGGGGCGAGAGGGCAAAATAACGTTATCCGCCCATTCTGGTTATCCTGTTCTATTTCGTTAACATTTGTCGCGTCTGTTCCGTATACGGTGACTTAAGCTCCTCAAAAATTACCAATGCTTGTTGCAGATAATCCCGCGCCTGGTCTACTGGATTGTTCACTTAATTTTTAGTATATCCGAACAGACAGGAATGTCTGTTCTACCATTGGTAGGTCAGACATTCCTGTCTGACCATAATTACGATAGACTTGACCTAAATCACGTAATATAACGCCACTGGCTGACTTATCTTGAAATTGCTGGCTCATGATTAAGACTTGTTTATAATAAGCAATGGCCTTAGCCGTCTCGCCCCACTGCTGATAGCTTCTAGCTAAATTATGTAAATCTATCATGGAGGGAATATAGCTTTGTTGATAAGGATAACTATAAATTTTCGTCATGACGAATCAACCTCGGTGAACGAATACGGTACACCCGTTCAATCTCAGGGGTCACTTGGCGCATTAACACCGTTTCATGGGGATAATTTTGCTCCAATCGTTCCCATAAAGGCCATTTAGCGGGGTCATGGTCAATCAGCCGCCCTTGATAAATGGCAACATATTGATAGGGATAGTTCGCCCATAATTCAGCATGGAGGCGGCGAAATGCCTTAACCTCCGCCAACATCTGCTTATCCGTCACCTGTTGTTCAACATATAATCGTTCTACAAATTCCAGCACCTGCTGTTGTAACAATTCAGGCATAATTTCTAACCGTTGCAGCACTTGTTGCGTCACAAGTTGACTCATCTTAACCTCCTGAAATTTATTCTTAGCAATTACGCTATTAATTACCGCGGCAGTGTATCATAAACGGTCATGTGGCTCTGGCTCTATGTCAGCCACTTTAGCTAAAATTTGTTGGAACTGTTCCCAACTGCCTCGTTTAGCCCGTTCTTGCAAATAATTTCGCGTTAACCAGGCGGATACTTGGGCTGACAAAGCCATCATGACAAATTGGTCTATAGATAATTTCTCGGTGGCAGCTAAGGCTTCCACTTGTTGGTAGAGCCGATTGGGTAACTGTGCTTGTAACGTTATCATTGTTTAATTTCTCCCGTGAGTTGTAAAAATTCTTTGGGTGTTATCACCCCAACTCCTAATTTTTTGATGGGGTATAAATCTTTTTTGTTATAGCTGATAATATAATCTATTTGGGCTTCTATTGCCAAATCGACTAAAAAATCATCGTTAGGGTCAGGAGTGGTAGGTCGCCAAATGTAAAAAATGTTATGTTGTTTAGCAATAGCACAGAAGCTATCTAGTAGACTGTCTATATCAGCTAACGATAAATTTAAACTTGATAGCTCACGTTTTAACACGGCTTCATATTCCATGACTAATGTAGTTGAAATATTCACTTGCCAGCGAGGGTCATTCAACATGCTCAATAACTTAAATGAAGCCCCTTGTCGTGAACGTAACCCTGATAAAAGAACATTTGTATCTATAATTATTTCATAAATTTTGCTCATGTTTCTACCTGCCCACTATTCACCTACCACAGTCTTTTTATTCATATTCCGTCATCTCCCCCACAATCCGCATCGTCTCCACCGACACCGTACATAAACGGCCTAACAAATCAATCACGTCAGCTTTATAATCCGCCAAACGATAACTATTAAACTCCGCCTGAATCGTCTCATCACGCGCCGTCTTTTCCTTATATTGGTCAAGCACCCACTCCAACGCCGAACGGTTGCCCAATT
>JAIFLK010000251.1 GCA_020049115.1 Chloroflexota bacterium
GGATTAACTTGGCGTTAGGATTAGTTACAATTCTATCCATCCAACTGACGGGGGCGTTGTATGAATGTCAATGTAGCTTCCCCACCACTTTATCACAATGGGCGGGTGGCCTCCCCATGATGTTAGCCATGATGTCCATTTTATTAGCCCATGAATTTGGGCATTATTTCGCCGCCCGTTACCATAACGTAGCTGTTACGCTGCCTTACTTTCTACCACTGCCGCCACCGTTATCACCCATAGGCACATTGGGGGCGTTCATTCAATTACGTTCCCCTTTCAAAACCAAGAAACAGCTTTTTGATATTGGCGTGGCGGGGCCAATTGGCGGGTTAATTTCAAAACCAAGAAACAGCTTTTTGATATTGGCGTGGCGGGGCCAATTGGCGGGTTAATTTTGGCTTTGCCTTTAACGGTTATCGGTGTAGCCATGTCGCCTGTGCAACCGTTTCAACGGCAAGGGGCTTCTTTTTTAGAGGGTAATTCTATTTTCTACCTCAGCCTGAAATACCTTACGCATGGGCAATTGTTACCAAGTTTTGATGAATACGCCCATTTACCTTTTTGGCAAGAGTATTTTTATCTTCTTGGTGGGGTTTTGCCCGCAGGTAACGGGAGTGATATTATTATCAATTCATTCACATTAGCGGCCTGGTTTGGTTTATTCGTGACCGCCATGAATCTTTTGCCTGTGGGTCAGTTGGACGGTGGACATTTAATGTACTGTCTACTGGGCGAAAAAGCGCGTTGGTTAGGTATCATTTTGGTTGCCATCATGGCAATTATTGGCCTAGTGAGTTGGACGGGGTGGTTGTTATGGGCCGTATTAATCGTGTTTGTCATTGGCGTAGGCCACCCCGCGCCCTTGAATGAATTGGCCGAATTAGGCGCGCCGCGTACAATTTTGGCTTATGTCATGTTGGTGGTGTTTGTATTATTGTTCATGCCAACGCCATTACAATTGTTATAAATAAAAAAGGGCAGGAGTTAATCCTGCCCTTTTTGATGGTTATTCTTCCGTTTTAGGTATCCGAAATACCCCACTCGCCGCCCCGCTACAAATGCAAGCCACTTCCTCTACCCGATATAACTTGCCCGTTGCCCAGGCCATGGCCTCCATGAATGTGCCTGCCGCCACAAAACCGCAGGGTTTATCATGCTTTGGTCGCCAACGACATGGACATTCATCCATGATGAAGTAAAACGCATCGGGTTCATCCCGCAGATAAGCAGGTTGATTAACTTGTTCTGTCAATGCCTTCGCCATCTGCCCCAAAATAAATTTCATGCGAGTTTTTTCTGGTAAGGCTTTTAGGATAACCCCACTCAAGCCCAAAATAGCGGGTTGGTCACGCAAGGCAAATTGAAAGGTGGCTCGTCCAATCCGCAACATAATTGCCCGCGCGCCTCGTTTGCCATAAAAATCTTCAATGCCTTGTTGCGCCGCGCCGTATTCAGCAAAAGTAGTCTCCATGTCCAATGTTTTGGGCGGATAATTGTTAATATATTTTTCTAAGTTACTTGCCTGCAAAACTGCGTGCGCGCCACTTTGCCCCATGACTTCTTCAATGGAGTCCAATAAAACTCGCAAGGTAGCGTTAGGTATAGGACGGTCGGGTAACATGAACTTTATCTCTTAAGACAAAAAAGCCGTTAGCCCTGAGTATTTTTCAACTCCTTGCTAACGGCTTAATATTAACGATGTCGTCGTCGCCATTCATCTTTAATTTCTAGTAACCATAAATCATCACTTGTTTCGAGAAAATCTTTTAATAACCGATTAAACTTAACTGCTTCGTCTAACATGGGAAAGTGTTTCGATTCGCCCATAAAGATACGTCGCACATTATGCTTATCTTGAAACCAACTATCATCTAAATCATTGGTGGCATTAGGGTCAACAATATCATCTTTTTCGCCCGTCACCGTTAATAAAACGGAGTCGTTAAGCAAACTTTGTATCCGTGTTGTAATATCAAAATCAGCCACAGATTGCATACTGGCCATAATTGCTTCACGTGAGGCTTTCTCGAACTCTTTTTCAACTTCTTTGTGTTCGATTTTTTGCCGCCACCACATCACTTTACTCACCATAGAGGTATCGGTAAAATCAAGCAACCGTCGGCTGATACTATTTGAGCCAACAGGCAAACTAATTGCCATAATTTTTTTCACTCGGTCAGGGTAACGCGCGGCATAAGCCAGAGCCACCGTTGCGCCTAAAGCATGACCAATGATAGGCGTTTCCTGAATGCCCATGTCATGCAAAAAATTATGTACCAGGGCCACATAATCTGTCACATTATAACGAGGTTTAGATTTATCAGAGTCGCCAAACCCCCATAAATCTAAGGCATATGTTCTATTTTTATCTGAAACGGACTCCATGGTTCGCATCCAATAACGCCATGAACCCAACCAGCCATGCAAAAATAGAACAGGTTTACCCCGCCCAAAAGCTTCATAATGAACCAAACCACCATCAATTACAACAGCACTCATCCTTGTCCCATGTCATACAGATTGATAGATGTATCAAAAAGTGGTTACAATTTTTCCCTTGATTAACTTAAATTCTCGTCATTGTAAAGGGAAACTTAAACCTAATTAGGTCAGTATACAACAAATTGGATTATACCCCAATTTTTACCTTTGAAAAAGGCAATTAGGCCAAATTTTTATTCAGGACAGCCCGTATTTCGACGACGGTCTTCCGCTGCATCCTCAGTAATTTGTACAATGTCAGAGAAGGGCCCATCATTACTAGAAACAACGCCTACCGCTAATTTCATAAAATCAGAAACCTGACTAGTACCGTCCATATCGGTATAAATAACTTTCCCCTCCTCGCGAATAGAGAAAGGATAAAAGATTTGATTTTGATTATCAAAACGTTCTCTTACATTACGACAAATCTCACCACCCATACTAGGGGCTGTGATGACAATAAAATCATTATCTGAAGCTTGTCCTACAAAATCATTCAACGTGCCATGTTGCTCAACCACATCGCGCATAATATCGGCCAAGAAAACCAAAACTTCATTCACGGCAATTGGGCCAGCGACTTCTTTGAAGGCATTCACATTTCTAATACCAAAATAGAGTAATGTCCATGGTTCTTTGGCATCTTTAACCTTTTTCAATTGGTCTTCAATCAACTCACCTGCGGGTAAATTTGTTACAGGGTGAGTTAAAGCGGCCCGTTTAGAGCGAGTTATTGCCCCTTGAACTCGCAATTTTAGCTCTTCAATATCAAAAGGTTTGGTAATGTAATCATCAGCCCCTAATTCTAGCCCATGTATTTTATCGCTGCGTTCATCTTTTTGGGTCAGAAAAATAACGGGTACCTGACTTGTGCGTACATTAGTCCGCAAAGTCCGACAAATTTCATAGCCATCAATATCAGGTAAGTTAATATCTAAAATGGCAACATCAGGTAATTTTTTACGCACGGTATCTAAGGCATCATGCCCTCGGTTAGCTACAAAGACATCATACCCTTGTGAGTCAAAGTAGATACGTAACATTTTAGAAATATCAAGGTCATCTTCAACCACTAAAATTCGACCTTTACCCATAATTCACCTCTTTTTATCTCAATATCAGATGTCAGCCCATATAAACTGACTAATAGTTAAACCATTTATGAATTAGCCCAATAAAGTTGAGCTTGTTTTTGATGTGCATTTTGTTTTATTTGGTCAATTTTTTCATTGCTAATCGCTAATTCTAAGCCACGAAAACCACTGACCTTAAAGCCATGCCGTGTAGACATGGTGTGCATGGTGTTTACCTGCTCTAAGGTAATTTGCTTACCCAAGGTATAACTTTGGTAATGTCCCTCTAAAGCCAAAGTCATTGTTTCAGCCATACAAGCAAAAACCATGCCAGGCGGGAGACCAAAATCAAAATTAAAATTGGCTGCGCCAGGCACTCGCACCATGCCCCCTTCAATGACCAAAACATCATCCCGTTCCTGCATCACCTGACGAGCCACATCACGGGGGCGAGCCACATCACACACTACGGCCCCACTTTTTAAGTGGTGAGGTTCAATAATAGCTTCAATGGCATTAGTTACGGTCAGTACCATGTCACATTGGCGTAAATCTTCCAAGTTAGTGCTAAGAATAATTTCAGCCCCACCTGCAACCTGAATATGCTCTCGAATATTATGAAGGGCTTCCATGTTTCGGCCAACTAAAATCAACTTAGCCACTTGTGGAGCTAATAATTGAGCGCACACTCGACCAATTGAGCCGGTAGCTCCAACCACTGCGGCGGTTGCCTGAGTAGGATTAATATTCATTTGAATAGCCGCTTTGTAAGTTGCTTCGACTGCAACAGCAATGGTATAACTATCACCGGTAGTCACAGGAATATCCAAATGTTTAGCAATAGTTAAACCTGCATCACCAACAACGGAGGTAAAACCACCCAAGCCCAAAATTTTAGCTCCCAATTTCTGAGCCAATTTACCTGCTTGAATAACTTTTTTGTAAACCACTTCAGGGGGTAAAGAAACCATTTGCTGAGGAGTTAGAGGACATGCAATAAACCACCCCTCAATTTCTTTACCCGTTGCCTGAGACATTATACCTGTAATATGCGAAATGTAAACAGGCGGAAAATATTGAGAGAAAAAATTAATGGCTGATTCAGTGAGAATCTTGCTTAAAAGCGGGAATTTCCGTTGCACATCCCGTTTTGGGTCTACAGGATGAATAATAAAGGCAAAATTATCCATGGGCTTGGTCAACATGGCACATATATTTAGGTCAGCAGCACAGATTGATATTTAGGAAAATGGGCTGAATTAGGATAGCGATGATGGTCACTTTCGGCATAAGTTACATTATTAGTAATAATAGTGCGTTCTTGTTTTGCCTGCAAAACAACATCTGATTCAATTGAACGGGCGGGGTAAACAATATGCCCTGAACCAATCCGACAATTATGACCAACACATCCGCCCAACACAGGCATACCTACTGCCGTTAACTTACCTTTATGCCAAATTTTTAATGGGTCTCCCATAATATTAAAATCAGTAAAGGTATTTCCCGCCCCAACAAAACTATCACGCCCAACCACACTCATTTGTAAACAAGTATTTTGAGCCACCATGCAATTTTCCATCAACGTAGTCATAAATAAAGCCGCCCGAAAACCTAAATAGGAGCCATCTCCAACCACGCTTAATAAAACTTGTACACCCTGCATCAAATTGACATTGTTCCCAATGACACTAGCATTAACCACACAACCAGGCCCAATAGTCACATTGTTACCAATAATTGTGGGACCTTGAACAATGGCTTCGGGGTCAATTTGACTATTTTTCCCCAAAATTACCAAAGCGGAGGAGGACAAAAATTGCTTTCGTTCTAATAATGACCGCCATAATACTTTAGTCATCATAGAAAAAGTATCCAGAGATTGTTCAACGCGGGCCCCGTGAGCAAACACCCCAAAAGGACTATTAGCAACATAAATATGGACCCAACTCTCCACCGACAAAAAAGCTTTAAGAGGAACTCTAAACCCTAAATGACCACTATCACCAGCCATATAAGTTGGTACATGATAGTACCCCATTTCACGAGACTCAGTATCTATAATGAGGGGGTTCGCAGAAAAAGTTCCTATCTTTGTACCATCAGGGTAATAAAACAAATCAGCGACATAGACCCCGTTTTCCAACCGAATTCCGTTTTGTAAAGGTAACGCATGGGTCGTAATCGCCGCATCATCCAGCGCAAAAGCAATTTGAACTGCTTTACCTGACTTGCGGGCAGTTTCAATGAAATCTTTGAAGAGAAATTCATCAAAGAAAAGATTGTCTCGATAAATTAAAACTTCATCGGATAAGAAACTTTGAGGTAAAGCAATAACTTCCTCAAGCGAGTCACATTCAACTTCTTCATTACAATAAGAACTTAAAACATCTCGTTGATAAAGCCATAATGGCTTATTCATGATACGTAAATTACGCGCCGGTTCATTAAAGGGAGAGATATTTATGTTGTCCCGGATGATAATTTTCTTCATCTGTTAGAGTTCAAAAGCCCAGAGTCTCTGTAGTTTATAGCTATTATTGAGTAGCTATAAAACCTAACGAAAACTCATTATTTGCAATGAGGATTAGTAAATTCCCATGACAGGAAATCTGCCAGGCAAGAATTAAAAAGTTGAGGTTCATCTAACATGGGGAAGTGTTTGCAATTGCTCATCATCTTGATACGAGAAACCTGGGCATACTTCATGATGACACCAGCTTGGTTTGGGTCAACCACATTATCACCCACACCATAAATCCCCATAATAGGAGATGATGCTTTGGATAACTCAAGGCTAAGATCAGTTTGATGTAAGGAGTTAATACTTGAAAAGAATGCTTCTAGAGTGGTACTAGAGAGGTCACGGGTAATCATTTGGTACCATTTGGGCCAATCTTTCACAACATAAGGTGAAGAGAGTTTAATACCAAATTTAAGTGTTGTGGGTAAATGCCACACAATATTAGCTATCCATGGTTTACCTGCTAACCGTAGAAATATATTGAGTGAACTCCCTGTGATGGGCGAACCAACCACGATTACTTTTTTAACCCGATGAGGTTTTGTTAAGGCCAAACAAACAGCTACTGTGCCACCCATAGAGTGACCTACAATGGGGGCTGCTTCAATCCCTAAGCGATCCATAAACTGATCAACTAAGTTGACAAAATCTGTTACATTGTAACTACTACGTCGCTTACCAGAGTCACCAAACCCCCAAAAATCTAACGCATAGCAACGATATTGCCGTCGGAGAGACTCCATGGTTTTAAGCCAATAACCCCATGAACCTAGCCACCCATGCAATAAAATAACAGGCTGCCCACGACCATATGCTTCGTAATGCACTATTCCTTGGTCGGTAACAATAGAACTCACAGGCTAATCTCTATCGTGATTAAGAAGATTTTTTTAATGAGACAACAACTTTCTACTGGTTTTTTGGAGTTACCAGTAAGCGAAATAGAGTAGACAATAATTAATTTAGAGCATTATAACAAAAAAACTTTACTGCCCCTCTTCATCACCCTGCATTCTTTCTAAAATAGAATACAGCAATTCTAAAAGAACCGCTTTTACGGTTTCTTTGTCATTAGCAACACATGATAATACTTTGGTGTCTTTTTCTAGCTTCAACGCAATTTTAATGTCTTCAGGAGACCATGCGTCTGGTAAATCCTGCTTATTAGCAGCAATGACATAAGGAGTAGAAGCATAACTCTTAAAAATTTCTAAGATATGCTTGGCCTCACGGAAGGTTTCAGGCCGTACGCTATCCACTAGCACGATAAAGCCTAGCATCCCTTCTGATAAAATTTCCCACATGAAATCAAAGCGTCTCTGGCCGGGTGTACCAAATAGATAAAGCACCAAATCATCATCTACGGTGATACGACCAAAGTCCATAGCCACTGTGGTTTCATTTTTGACTCGTTCGGCATCACTGGATATTTTACGCTCAGTCTTAACAACATCTATCTCACTAACACTTTGGATAAACTGAGTTTTTCCGGCACTAAAGGGACCCGTGACGACCATTTTTACGGTTTGCATCGAATCGACCTACCTCTAAAGACTTTGGATAATCTAATTACAACAACTATTTATGCCAACAAAAAAAAATAAACACTTCCCTTAAACAGCCCATGAATTAAGTCTAAAAACTAAATACGCTTAATTCGGTCAATCAACTTAGTCACCACACTCCGCTTTTCAGCAGGGGTTTGCTTCGCGATTTTCTGACCCGCCCGTGTTACGGGACGACGTTGCTGTTTCTGCTCAAGACCTTCAGGGGAAATAAGTTCAACTAAACCAGCTTGCAACATCCCATAAACAATTTTACGAATTTGAAATTCGTCCATCTTGTTATTTTGGGCAATTTGCTTCACTGAATTTCGAGGATGAATGTGGGAAATAACCCGCCAATCGTCTTGCGTCAATTTGACCCCGCGCAACGGCTTATCCGTAATCTTCAAAGCTATTCGGCTAAGGTCAGGCAACTCATCCTGTAACTTATCAGATTCTTGAATCCGACGGCTACCTTCCAGAATAACATTCTCTAAATTCAGAGGCATGGTAATTCTGTTCGTGGATGGCTCAGTATCTTGTTCAAAGAAAAATTCTCCACCTTGCCAGGTGAAAAGATTATACACAATTTCTAGCATATAATCTTTAACTCCTTGAACAATATCCTCGCGCGAGACTAACTTCTGGTCCATCAGGTATTTGCCAATAATTTTATCAGAATTACTACTTGGCACACCACCTGCTTGGTCTTTAGTTAGTTTGCCTGTTTTGATGAGCATAACCATCAGATGGTCACTATCACCATTTCCAGACGCATGAACCAACTTACCTTCTTTGAAATATAAAAAGGCAGCTTGGTTCTCCTCTTTAACATTTAACTTCCCTGTTTTCCGAGCGAGATTAACTAGATTTAGTAACTGTGTAGTACTAAAATCCTTTAGGTTTCCTTTTAAAGCCATTCCTACCTACCATCACCAAAGGAGCAGTTCATGATTTTCTAAGATTTGGCCTATTATACTCTGTGATTGGATATGAGTCAATCTGAACGATGGAATTACGTTAAAAAGGAATTATCCTTGTAGCCCAGTCAAGATTTTAATTCTTCTGCGGCCCCTTAAACTATAGCGACCTATTAACTGAAAGAAATAGTATTATCTTAACTTTATAGTAATTCACCTAACGGACTCACATCCAACCAAAGCATAACTTGGCATTCACTCAAATTCTGCTATTATTAGGGAAATACAACGGTTAATAATTATGTTGCTACTACTGTTTACTATATTCAGCCAATTATGTCAAATCTAAACCTACACAATCAAGCAATTTGGGTAGATACTCCTGCCCAACTCCACCACTTTATTGACCAACTGACCCATGAAACCATGATTGCAGTTGATACGGAAAGCGATAGCCTTTACAGTTACGTTGAAAAAGTGTGTCTCATCCAATTTTCGACTCCCCAAGCCGATTATCTTATCGACCCCTTAAATGTAGATATATCTAGTTTAGGGGCTATTTTTGCCAATTCAGACATTCAAAAAGTGTTTCATGCCGCCGAATATGACATATTGTGTCTAAAACGAGATTATGATTTTACGTTTAATAATCTATTTGATACCATGTTAGCCGCCCGCATTTTAGGTTGGGAGCAATATGGCTTAGGGCCAATTTTAGCCAAACATTTTGAAGTCACCCTCAATAAGAAATTTCAACGATATAACTGGGGACAACGCCCTTTAGATGAGGAGGCTCTGAACTACGCTCGCCTAGATACCCACTACTTGTTACGCCTGCAACAAATTCAACTAGAACAACTCCAACGACGCAAACGCTTTCAGCAAGCCAATGACGCTTTTAAGCGTTTAGCCCAAATCAAGCCCACCCCCAAACAATTTAACCCCGATGATTTTTGGCGTTTGCCCGATATTCGTCACCTCCACCCCCATGAACAAGGGGCCGCGCGCCAACTTTTTATTCTGCGAGAGCAAATTGCCCAAGAGTTTAATGTCCCATTATTCAAAATTTGGCATAACTCCGTTTTATTGCAACTCGCCCAACAGAAACCCCGCCGCTTAGACGATTTGGCTAACATAAAAGGTCTTCACCCCAAAGCCATGCAACTCCATGCCACCGACATTCTCCAAGCGGTTCACCTCGGACTAACCTCCCCGCCACCCGTATACACCCACCAACGGAGTCGTCCTGATGTTTATGTAACTAATCGTTATGAAGCCCTCCGTAGTTGGCGCAATGAGTTGGCTGCCCATCAGGGCATGGAGCCAGATGTCATTATGGACAACCAATCGCTCATGGCTATTGCCCACCATAACCCCCGCAACCCCACCAGTTTAACCAAAATCGGGGCTTTAAGTCCCTGGCAAGTGGAAACATATGGGGCCGCTTTATTAGACATTCTTAATCAGATGGCGGGGTAAGTATGGCTGTTATGTGGCGTAAATCAAAAAGTCCGTTATTAACGGGCTTTTTTGTTTATGCGATTGTAAGATAGTATGGGATGTGGTTTAACTTTTTATCTAGCCCAGCCATTCATCTAGCTCACGCGGGTCAATCACTAAATGCACTCCCGCAATAATTTCCGTCACTCTATCAGGGGATAAAGTGCCTATTTTTTGGCCTAAATCACGTTTATCTAGCGTAATCATTTGGGATACATTCACGACACAGGCTTTGGCTAAATTGGCCTCGCCTGCATCTAACAACACATTGCCAGGCGCATCGGCACGGTCAAGGTTAGAAGTGATGACACACACTACCACCGTATTGATACGGCTTTGGTTAAAAATATTGTTCTGAATAACGACATGCGGATGGCGATAGCCTGGGGCTGAACCTGATGGCGCACCTAAATCAACCCAAAATATGTCACCTTGTTTCATCTTGCCATGCCCCTTGCACTAATTTTTGATGATATTGGCTGATGACTTGCCGCGTAGCTTCATCTTTATCAGGGCGGGCATAAACCTCATTCAACTTGGCGAGCAGTTTTTGGTTTTGATGTTGTTGTAAAAAACGCTCTACGGCCATCACAAATAGAGAACTCCGAGAAATATTAAGTTCTTGGGCTAACTTTTCCACCGCCAAGAAAAGGGGTTCATTGATGGATATGGCTGTTTTAATTGTGGTCATGGAAATACCTCCTGGTTATACCGAAAGTATAACGATAAAGTCATCACTTGGCAAACCCAAAACCCCCGCGCTATCCATGAGATAGGCGCGGGGGTTTTTCACCTGTAAATAATTCGGCGATGGCTAGAAATCCGATGTCTTCAAGACATCGGATTTCTGACGGGAAACGTCTAAGTCCTGCCTTATCCCCTGAAAATTTACAGGTAGCACAAATAAAGCGGCTATGCTAAAATGATAAATGTGTTTCTAAATTTTTGCCACCCCAAATGGGAGTCGTACCGCTTGCTGTGCGCTATGCAAAGCAAGCGGTGCGACTCCGTATGACTTACCCCTCACCATGACCGACCCCATTAAGCATTATATCAAACGCATTAACGACATGTACCGCACCCAACAGGCCACCGAGCATAGTTATCGGGCGGAGTTGCAAGCCCTGATGGAAAGTCAGGGTAAGAAATTAACCGTTATCAATGAAGCTAAACGCCTGACTTGTGGCGCGCCTGATTTAACGATTCAGGCCAATGAGTTCACGATTGGTTATGTTGAGGCCAAAGATATTGGCAAATCGTTAGATGAGAGCGAAAAAAGTGACCAATTAAAACGGTATCTTAAGGCACTGAAAAACCTCATTTTGACCGATTACCTGGAATTTCGCTGGTTTGTGGACGGTGAATTACGCCAAACGGTGTCATTGGGGCAGGTGAAACGGGGCAAATTAGAGCTAACCAGTGATACCAGCCCCTTAAGTAAATTGTTAGGGGAGTTTTTGGCGCGGGGGCCTGAGCAAATTGGTTCAGCCCAAGCCATTGCCAAACGCATGGCGGAATTGACCCATTTATTACGAGATGCGGTCATTGAGCTTTTTGAGCATGAGGCCGCCTCGCCCATGTTGAGTGATTTGCGGTCAGCGTTGGCGGAAACGCTGTTGCCTGATTTGGATTTGCCGTCACGGGTGAGTGAGTTTGCCGATATTTATGCCCAAACGATTGCTTACGGTTTATTTGCGGCGCGCTGTAATCATCGGGGGGCGCGGCCATTTAGTCGTAATGATGCGGCGGCGGAAATCCCTAAAACGAATCCCTTTTTGCGGCGACTTTTTACCACTTTAACGGGGCCAGATTTAGATGATGAGCCATATATCGGCTGGATTACCGATTTGGTGCAATTGTTGGCTCATGCGGACATGGAGGCGATTTTGGCGGATTTTGGCCGCGCCACGCAACAGGAAGACCCAATTGTCCATTTTTATGAGACCTTTTTGGCCGCGTATGACCCTAAATTACGGGAGTTGCGGGGCGTTTATTACACGCCTGAACCTGTTGTAACCTATATGGTGCGCTCGGTTGACCATTTGT
>JAIFLK010000046.1 GCA_020049115.1 Chloroflexota bacterium
GACAAAATGGAGAACGCAAAAGCCCGAAGATTGGGGAGTTTTCGCGCCCTTCGTCCTTTTCATCTCCTTTCGTGTTCAACCAATTCTTAACATTAAGTGGGCAGGAAATTGGCTACAAAATTTGGACGACTGAGGTAACGCCCACCTTTCGTTACCCCGCCACCATTTTATTGCTGACCTCGCCGCTTGAAGAAAATATTACCGTAGAGTTACTTGACACGGCTAATCAGGCATGGCTGCCGACTAGTTATATTAATGGAGTTTACAATTTTATCATCAGCCCCCGTTGGTCAAGCGGAGGCTATCGGCTGCGCCTTACTCGTCACGCTGACCAAAGCATTGAGCATGTGACTAGCTCGCCCATGTTGACCGTAGAAAATTGGTGGCCGCGCCATTTTGCCCCGCCTGAGCCGATTGCCAGCCCGCAAACTGCAAATTTTGCCAATCAATTGCAATTTTTGGGTTATACGTTGCCGCAAAATCAGGTGAAAGCAGGTGAAGCCTTGCCCCTGACGCTTTATTGGCAAGCCCCCGCCGATAAAGCGCCCCAAGCCGACTTTATGCAATTTAATCATCTGTTAGATAGCGCAGGCCAGCCGCATGGGGGTTATGAACGCCGCCCCCTAGAATATTACAGTACCTTGCTCTGGTCGCCAGGCGAGGTTGTGGCTGACGGTTATACCATTCCCGTGGCGGCGGATGCCCCGCCAGGCCAATATTATTTGGATGTGGGCTACTATATTAATGTCGGTGGCAGTGCCGTCAATTTACCGTTAGTCATAGATGGTAAGATGAGCGACATTAGCCATGTGACCATCGGGCCAATTGAGGTGATTCGTTAGCCTTTATAAGGTTTCAAACTTTATAAAGGCTTAGAAATGACCAATGACCACTCACAAACTCGGCTTAATTTTCAGCTTAACTTTATATTTCGCCTTTGGCCTAGCCTATAGCATCTTTATTCCCCTCAACAGTGGGCCTGACGAAATGGCACATTTTATTTACATGAGTTTCATTGCCGACCAGCACCGCCTGCCCATGACGCATGAGGAACGGGCTGAGGCCGCCTATAAATCCGACTTGCCGCCGTTATATCATCTCTTGGTAGCCTTGCCTAACGCTTGGGTTGACCCACACACTGCCCCCACCCTCAAACGAGTCACCGACTCGCCCCGCCGTCAATTGATTACCCGTAATAAAGATATATGGAATATCTACCATACCGAAGATGAATATATATTTCCCTATCGTGGCGATTATCTGCGTTGGCATATTGGACGGTGGATAAGCCTGCTCTGTGGCGCGGGCATGGTTTATTTCACCTGGCTAACGGCGCGGCGCATCTGGCCTGATAACCCCTTTCTCGTCACCACCGCCACGCTAGGGCTGGCAACCTTGCCCATGTTCACCTTCACCAGTGCCATGATGAATTACGAATCATTGCAAGGGCTACTCACTGCCCTGGCCTTATGGTGGCTCATGGCGATTGCGAATGGGCAAGATAGCCATTATAAGGTTTTAAACCTTATAATGGCTAAATTTACCTTACAATTATTTATTTTAGGGTTCATCATTGGCCTTGCCATCATTACCAAATATAGCGCGATTTTACTCCCTCTTGAAGCTATCATCATTTTAACAATCCTTTCGCTCCCTTCGCCTTTTTCGCGCCTTTCGCGTTCTTCTTTCGCCTTCTTCGTCTTTGGCCTAGCCATTCCCGTCAGCTTATGGCTCGGCTTCATCTGGGGGCATTTTAACAATATAACTGAACTTGGCTGGTTTATGGGGTCACTTCACGCGATTATCGGTAGCGATAAAAGCGACCAAACGACCACTTTCTTAATGTCCTGGCTGAGTAGCGATAAACCCACTACTATAAACGGCCTCAATCACGAACCCTGGTGGCGGTGGCTACTTACATTTTATAGCAGCATGCTAGTTGTTAATGTGCCGCAATATGGTTGGGTCTGGTCATGGGCATTAATCCCCACCGCCGCTCTCGGCCTAAGCGCATTGTTAGGCTTGGCGCAATTATGGCAACGAAATAGTACCGTGCGCCCACAACTTACCCTATTATTACTGCATGTTGCAGTATTCCTGCCTCTGCCCTTAATCCGCTTTGCCGTCACAGGCAACGTGTCCGACACGGGGCAAGGCCGCCATCTACTCTTTCCCGCCGCCTCCGCCCTCGCCATTTTATTCGTTTGGGGCATCAGTGAATTAGGAATTAGGAATTACGAATTAGGAATTAAAACCTACTCCCTACTTCTCATCTTTTGGAACATCCAGCAACTGACCGTAATGACCCATGCTTACCCCGCGCCCTTGCCTGTGCAAACCGTGCCAACCGCCACCCAACAAGCCCAACACCGTTTAGATAAAGTCATGGCCGAAAATTTAACCTTGATTGGCTACAATGACCCGCAAATTGTCAACGAATCGTTACAAATAGAATTAATCTGGCAAGCCACAGGCATAATACCTACCGATTACCTCACCGAGTTAAGTTTAGTTTCAACAGCTACCCACACCGTTAGCCAATGGCTCGGCCACCCCCTCAATGGACGCTACCCCACCCGCGCCTGGGACGCAGGCGACGTGGTACGCGACACCATAAAACTCCCTTTACATGAAGTAACAGCAGGAAATTATACCATCATCTTACATTTATTGACCACCAACACTTTGCAACCTATCATAACTGAAATACTCCTTACTCCCTACTCCCTACTCCCTACTCCCCCCCTACCCCCTACTTCCTATCTCCTACCTCCTACTCCCAATTATCACTATCGCCAAACCATCACGGTCATTAGCCCCGACCCGCAATCTATCACCTTACAACATGACGATAATGTTTGGAAACCCTTGCGCGTCGTAGGGACAACCGCCCTGTTCATCGTTGGCGCGCGCTGGCCGAGTGGCCTCTATCAACTCCATGCCCCTGACCGCACCATGACCGTAACGATAGAGAATGAATGGGACAGAAACTTTAATCTCCCGCCCATTCAACACCCCGCCCAAGCCAATTTTGCCAATCAACTTTATTTTCTGGGCTATGATTTGCCGCCCATGCCCCTCAAACCAGGCCAGCCTTTCCCCATTACGCTTTATTGGCAAGCCCCGCCCGATAAAGCCCCCCAAGCCGATTTCATTCAATTTAATCATCTTCATGACGGCGTGGGCAAACTCTACGGCGGCCATGACCGTATTCCCTTAGAAAATTATTCCACGTTATTATGGGCTGCAGGCGAAATTATCGCTGACGGCTACACCCTGACCATTGACCCCGCCGCGCCAACGGGAACATATTATTTGGATGTCGGCTATTATCTGACTGTAGGCGAGAGTGCCGTTAATTTACCGTTAGTTATTAACGGCGCAATGAGTGACCAAAATCATATTACTATTGAATTACAGGTTGAGCATTAAATCCTTTCTCAACAGGAGTGCAAAGCTAATGAAGGTTCGAGAATTATTTCGGCAATGAAAGGAGTCCGCAATTATTTGCGGGCTGTCCGCAAAGGATTGCGGACTCCTTGTTTCTTACAGGTTATTCTTGACCGATTTATTTCCCGAACCTTCATTAGCTTTGCCCCATACATGACCAATTCTCTTGGGCTAATCAGCCTGATTATTAGTAATATATCAATATTTATTACACCTGACGGCAGCCTCCCCCGTCTATTCGGCGCGATATTACTCCTCCTTCTGCCTGGCCTTGTTTGGGCGCACCGTCTCACCCTCAGCCCCTCACGCGGCTGGCGCATTTTGTTAGGCATAGGGCTAAGTTACACCCTCATGACCCTCGCGGGACTCGCCCTACACTACCTCCCTGGCCCCATCTATACTTGGCAAATCATGCTCACCTTCAACCTTCTCACCCTCAGCGCACTCCCGAAATGGCACGTAATAACGAGAAATAATGAGACAACTTTTTTCGCGTCCCTTCGCCGTTTTTCGCCTTCTTCGCGTTCTTTTTTCGCCCTGTTCGCGTTCATTTTACTTTGGGGCGCGCTCTTCCGCCTGACCCGCTTAGGTTACAGTGAATTTCAAATAGATGAAGTCAAGGCCATGACCGCCGCCGCCCAAGCCATAGAGGGGCAGCCCGATGCCCTCTTTTTCCCCCGCAAAAAAGGCCCCGTTGAGGTCATTTTGCCCATGTTGCTCTGGCCGTTGATGGGTACTATTAATGAAGCGACTGCCCGTTCCCTCTTTGCCCTAGCAGGTTTCGCCATTATTCTAACAACTTATTTCCTTACTCACGACCTAAGCCTTTATAACGTTTCAAACGTTATAAAGGCTCATTATGTTGCCCTATTGTCTGCCTCATTTATTACGCTAAATGGCTTTATGATAGGTTTTGGGCGGGTGGTGCAATATCAAGTGATTGTTGTTTTAATGTGCCTATTGGTCTTAGCCACCGCTTGGCAATGGTATCAAACAGGTCGTTTTTATTGGCTCGCCTTCAGTGGCACATTTTACGCTATCGGCTTACTTTCACATTACGATGCCTTGCTTGTGGGCGCGCCCCTCGCCTATCTCATTTTAGCTCGCCCTAATTCCCTTAAGGTTCGTTTCCAAGCAACCATGCTCACTGCGGCCATGTTTATCAGCGTGAGCAGCTTCTTTTTTCTACCCTATCTACTTGACCCACAAATTACTAGCACAGGTAATTATCTCACCTCGCGTATCGGTGGTGGCGAAGGCGTGATAAAAAATCGGCTAGATAGTTTTTTTGATGTGACCATCACCTTCAATTCATTTTATTATTTTCTCATTATTGGGCTATTATTATTAATTTTTATTGCTTGGACGTGGCATCAGCTACACCCCCGTTTGCGTTACATTGGGACATTATTTGTTAGCCTAAGCACTCTCGCGTTGTTTCTGCGCCCTGATTTACTCACTTTCAACCAATTTGATGGCGCAGCCCTTTTATTTACTGTCATCTTTAGCGGCGCGATTTTATCACCCCCCTTAGACATTGGCACACGCGCCCTATTAATTTGGTTGGCCGTCACTTTTTTAGGCTATAACTTCATTGTCGCCGACCCCCGCACCCACATTTACATTATCTTTCCTTCATGGCTCATGCTCATCAGCAATATTCATCAGGTGACTTCAAGTCACCTGATGAATAAACCGCCTATTCGTCTCTTCGCCCTTTTCGCGTTCATCTTCGCCTTCTTCGCGTTCAGTGGCTACCTCTACCTCGTCTACCTTCGCCCCTATCCTGAATTTACCCGCGACTGGCCGTTAAGTAAAGTGTCATTTTACTGGTCGCCCTACAGTCGCCCTGGCGCGGATTTTGGCTTTGGCTTCGTCCACCGCGTCGGCTGGAAAGCCATTGGTGGGCTATACCTAACGGAGCAGTTAAGCGGCGATTATCAAACCAATGATAAATATGAGATTGCCGATTGGTACACCCATTATCAATTGCGTGGCTGTTATCATAGCGCAAGCCAATTTTTTCAACTCGCCAACAGCCCTATTGACCCGATTGCCTTTGCCGCTTACATGCCTATCGGAACATTGCAATATTCGCCCGAGGTCAACCGCTTAATCTTACATCAACGCCAGCCAACGACCCTTCATTTAGGCGATATGCCGTTAAATTACTTAACTGACATCTTTGACCAACAAGCCTATCCCACCCGTTTTATCCCTCCCACAGTGGAGTCACATCAAACCAATTTTAACTTAGCAGGGGCAATTCGCTTAATCGGTTATGACCTAACCAGGCCGCAATTGGTGGCGGGGCAGCCGATAGCTATTACGCTTTATTGGCAATCACAGCAATATACCCCCCTCAATTTAGAGTCGTGGGTCGAGTTACAATCCGCAACGGGGCAGCGTTACGCCCTATCCCAAAACCAGCCCGATTGCGGTGACCAGCCCACTTCCGTCTGGCATGAGGGCGATAGGATAGACGACCTGCATCTCATCACCCCCGCCACCTTGCCGCCAGGCTACTATCGCCTTATGACGGGGCTATATCTACCTGAACAAAAATTACGCCTACCGTTGGTTGATGAGGCAGGCAACTCTCTGCCTGATGGTATTAAATTGAAAGAATTTGACATTACTGATTAAAATAAAATTTAAGCCATTATAAGGTTCTGAACCTTATAATGGCTGGCTTTATTACCCATTAAAACCAACCATGAACCGTCTCAATCCCTTCACCCTCATATTAAGTAATCTACTGTTATTTTTACCCCCCGACAACCCTGCGCGGCTCATTGGCGCGCTCGGCCTCATGCTCCTCCCTGGCCTCATTTGGGCAGAGGGTTTGACTCTCGCCCCTAGCCGTTTGCAACGTAGCGTTATCGGCTTAGGCTTAAGTTACAGTTGGCTTATCATCGCGGGGCTGTTCTGCCACTACCTCCCTGGCCCCGTCACTTTTTGGCACATCTGGCTCATTCTAAATATTCCGAGTTTGTTGGGTTTAACTCTAACCCATAAACCACCTTTTCAAATTCCTACATTACGCATTACTCATTATGTATTACTTATTGTTGTGTTATGCGCCGCTCTCTTCCGCCTCACCCATTTAGGTTACAGCGAATTTCAAGATGATGAGGTTGATGCCATGACCGCCGCCGCCGAAGCCCTAAGTGGGCATGAGGACGCGCTCTTTATAGACCGCCGCAAAGGTCCCGCCGAAGTCTTACTGCCCGCTATATTATGGCAACTTACGGCTACCACCTCCGAATTACGGGCGCGCCTGCCCTTTGCCATTGCCAGCCTTGCCGCATTATTAACCGTTTATGCCCTCACCGCCGAGTTATTCACCCCGCAAACTGCCCTCATCACCGCCGCGTTATTCACCATGAACGGCTTCATGGTGGCCTTTGCGCGCATTGTACAATATCAATCATTAGTAATATGGTTCTCCTTATTGGCCCTACTCTGTGCTTGGCAATGGCGACAGACTTACCAAAAACAGTACGGATTATTACTTAGCCTCTTTCTCGCCATTAGTTTTCTAGCGCATTATGACACCCTCTTAATCTTCCCCGCCATCATTTATTTGTTGCTAGATAAAGCATTTTTACAACGTCACTGGCAAACTCTACTTGGTGCGGCCTTGCTATTTATAACACTGATTGGCCTCTTTTTCATTCCCTACACCCTCAGCGCACAGGCCAATCGCACCAGCCAATATCTCTTGGGTGAACGCATTGGCGGCGGCCTGTTCAAAAATAAGTTAGACAGCTTCATGGAGCTAACGATTTTTTACAACTCCATTTACTACCTCGCCCTCATTGGCCTCGCCCTCGCCTGGCGAATAATGAACGCGAAAAAAGGATATGAAAAAGGCGAAAAGCGCGAAAATTTCGTATTTTTTCGCGTCCTTCGTTTTTTTCGTATTTTCGCGTTCCTTTTTCGCCCTTTCGCGCTCATTTTGCTTACGATTGCCCTTGCTTATTGGCCGCAATTATTAGTCATATATGGGGTTAATCTAGCTTTTGTTCCCTTTGCCGTTATATTTTTCATGGCCTGGCGAAACGCTGCCCCACCTTTTGCAGGAGTGCAAACCTTCAGGTTTGCCGCACTACAAAGAAGCAAACCTGAAGGTTTGCACTCCAATTTATCTACTAATGCTCCCCTCTCTTACATAGGAGAGGGGCTGGGGGTGAGGTCTCCTAACGCCGAGCGCGTCTTAATTATTTGGTTAGCCACCACTTTTTTAGCCTATAATTTTCTCGTAGCCGACCCGCGCACCCACATTTATGTCATGTTCACGCCCTGGCTGATGTTAGTGGGCGAAATGGGAACGCGAAAATACGAAAAAAGCGAAAAGCGCGAAATTCTGGTATTTTTTCGCGTCCTTCGCCTTTTTCGCCCTTTCGCGTTCATGCTTTTCGCCTTACTAATGAGTGGCTACCTTTATATCGTTTACTTACGCCAAGATATTGAGTTCATGACCGATTGGCCGCGCGGCGTAATATGGCTTTATCCGTCACCTTATACCGCGTGGCCTGAAACGGATACGGGCTTTGGTTTGGTGCATAAAGTGGGCTGGAAAGCGGCGGGTGGGCTATATGCCACCCGCCAAATTCAGGGCGATTATCAAACCAATGGCATTTATGAAATTAGCGATTGGTATACTTACTATCAATTACGGGGTTGTTATTATCAAGCCCAAAACTTTTTCGCCCTGAAAGATAGACTCATCAATCCCGCCGATTTTCCCGCCTACCGCGTGTGGGGCGATTTAGCCCTAGCCAATGGCAAGGGGCTGACCGTATATCAAAAAGATGCGACTCCCGATTTGGGCTACCCCCCCCTGCCCCCCCCGATTCGGGGGGGGATTGGGGGGAGTACGGCGCAACTTGAGGCCGCATTTGATCCTAACGCCTATCCTGCCATGTTTGTGCAACCTCAGCAACACATGGGGCAGCTTGATATTAAATTTGTCAATGTCTTCACCTTACAACAATATACAGTGCGTTACCATGAGGGATTGCAATTGCCTCAACCGATAGCCATTACGCTTTATTGGCAAACCAATACTGTCACTCCGCTTAATCTCAATACCTTTGTTGAGCTAACCGATTCGTCAGGCAAAGTTTGGGCGCAAGATAATCACCCGCCTGATTGCGGCCAGCGGCCTACCTCTACTTGGGCGGTTGATGAAGTGATTGCCGATAATCACCTCATCAATTTGCCTGCTGACTTACCATCAGGAAAATATATGCTTAAGGCAGGGTTATATTTGCCGCAAGATAAACTCCGTTTGCCTGTTTTAGATGAACATGGCGAACCCAAGCTGAATGAAATTGCGATTTATGAACTAAAAATTACGAATTAATTGTTTTATAATTCCTAATTCCTAATTCCTAATTCCTAATTCCTAATTCCCATGACCTACTGGCTCATCTATTTCACCTTATTACTCACTGGCCTGCTTATCGCCATCGGCCTCAGCAGCCGCTACCACCGCCACCGCCCCATGTTGACCAATGTGGTTTTGGCCTTATGCGCGTTGTTCCTCACGGGCATGGCCGCCGAGTGCTTTTTTGCGTTCTATGCCCAAACCGATAGCATGATGGCAACCCTCGCCACCCGCAATTGGCTAGACCGTTATTGGCACTTAAATTCGTTAGGTTATCGTGATGTGGAATGGACGGCGGAGTCGCTGCCAGGCAAGCGCAAAATTGTGGTCATGGGCGATTCCTTTGCCGAGGGTTACGGCATCAAAAACCCCGCTGACCGTTTCTCCGATATTTTGGGGCGCAAATTGGGTTCGCAATATATCGTTATGAATGTGGCGATTGCAGGGCTAAACACGCAGGGCGAAATTGAGCGCATTAAAGGCTTCCCCTATAAACCTGACATTTTGATTTATCAATATTACATCAATGACATCGAGGACGCGGCCCGCGCGCATGGCTTGCGCCTCTCCGCGCCCCATGTGCAACAAAACCCCATGCTAACTTGGCTGATTAAAAATTCTTACGCCTTCAATTTCGCCTATTGGCGGCTCATGCTGTTACAGCCGCATGGTTCTGAGGGCGATTATCTCACGCTGGTCACGGGGGCCTATAACGACCCCCAAATTTGGTGGACGCATCAACAAGAATTAGAAACAATTTATCAAGGCAGCGTCTCTGAAGGGGCGCGCTTGATTGTGGTGGTTTTCCCCGCCTTAACCAACATTTCGGGTAGTCGTGAGATTACCAACAAAGTAGTCGAATTTTACCAAGCCCGCAGCGTTCCTACCCTTGATGTGGGCGTTATGTTGGATAATATCCCCCCCGACCAATTAGTCGTCAACTCCCTTGATGCCCACCCCAACGAGTGGGTACATCAACAGGTGGCTAACGAATTGTATGAATTAGTGCTAATTAATGAATAAAAGAAAACAAATCACTCATTATTCGTTACTAATCATAATATTACTTGCCACCTGGTTACGGCTATGGCAACTGCCCACCACCCCACCTGGCCTGTGGTTTGATGAATCTTTCAATGGCATGGAGGCCAT
Organism: Chloroflexota bacterium; assembly: GCA_020049115.1. Lineage (GTDB taxonomy): Bacteria > Chloroflexota > Anaerolineae > 4572-78 > J111 > JAIFLK01. The sequence goes on from JAIFLK010000046.1 coordinate 9,998, forward strand.
CTGGATGCGCTACAGTGGCAACTGGCCGATTTTTATTCTCGGTGGGCAGGGGCGAGAGGTTTTATTTCATTATATTTTAGCTCTCTCCGTGGCTATTTTAGGCCCGACAAGTTATGCCCTTCGCATAGTACCCGTCTTGTTTGGGATTCTGGCGATTCCTCTCATGTCTCAATGGAGTCGCTTGGTTATCAGAGAACTCCATCGCCAACAGCCAAATTTGCCACGCCATGCCCTGGTTTTATTTAGCACGGGTGGCCTCGCCGTCTGTTTTTGGTATGTTGCCATGAACCGCATTAGCTATCGCGCCAACACCATGTTACCCTTTATTCTGTTGACCATGTATCTTTTCTGGCGTGGTCGGCAAACGGGGCAATGGCGATATTTTCTAGCCGCAGGGGGCGCGCTCGGTGTCTGTCAATATAGCTATTTAGCGGCGCGCCTCGTCCCGCTTATTTTCGTCCTTTTTGTGCTAGGGGAAACGTTATGGGCATGGGGAACGCGAAAGAACGCGAAGATTTCGCGTCCCTTCCCGTTCATTTTCGCCCCTTCGCGTTCATGGCTACAATTAGGGTTAATGTTGACGGTAGCTTTCATTATCGTTACGCCCATGCTTTGGTTTTTCAGCCAACACCCTGAAAGCTCCATTGAGCGCGGCAGTGATGTGGCCTTTAAGGTGGAGTGGTCAGCGCAGGGCATGGGCGCGTTGGCTTGGCATATTTTAGACTCTATTCGATTGTTTATTGACGGCGAAGACCCCAATTGGCGGCATCACATTGTGGGGCAGGCGGGGCTAGATTGGCTGAGTCAGCTTGGTTTTTGGGTTGGCTTAATTGTAACAATTCGCGGCTATCGCCAGGCCATCAACCGTTTTTTACTCATTTCACTTTTCGTTATGTGGTTGCCCTCCCTGTTATCCGAACCCGCTTTTCACACCTTACGTTTATCGGGCATTTTGCCCACGTATTACATTCTAGTTGCGCTAGGCTGGTGGCAAATCAGCGTCTGGGGAACGCGAAGAATCGAAAATGGAACGCGAAGCAGCGAAAAAGGCACGCGAAACATCGAAAAAATAATAACTGCGAAAGAACCTTTTTTTTTCGTATTCTTCGCCTTTTTCGCTGCTTCGCGTTCCGTCTTTGCGTTAATCCTTGTTTTGTTTTTATTCATTAACACTGCTACAACCAGTTACACTTATTTCACCCGTTGGGGCAATTCCGCCGAAGTTTATCAGGCGTATGACGGCCCGTTAGTGGAGTTGGCGGAGTTATTCAATCGTCCAGAGCAAAATATCGTCATTCCCTTTTATCTTTATAAACACGCCACCATTCGTTATGGCCTTTGGGCGCATTACCACGAAACCGTTTTCATGCCACCTGAAATCGCCGCGCAACTCGCCCAAGCTAAACAAACTCACCTCATCATGCCCACCTATCCCGCCGCCGAAACTCAATCCCCCGCCTGGGTTTGGCTCTATCACGGCCAGGCCTACGTCTCAGCCGTCAGTCAACTTCCTCTCCATTTAGGCGAAGGTCGGGGTGAGGTTACAAGCGTAGGTCAGGTTTCAAATAGTGTCGCTACCCCTTTAACCGACCGTTTCGGCCAGGTCATGGCGCAACAATATGACATCTCTCCCCATGAGCTATTGCCCCTTTTCCCCGCCACCATGCCCATAAAATCCGCCGCCGCAATTTGGGCTGATGATTTAGAGTTAGTGGGTTATGGTTCTCAACTCCCTGAAACCTCACCCCTGCCCTCTCCTAACAGGAGAGGGAGTCAGCCATGGCAACT
>JAIFLK010000078.1 GCA_020049115.1 Chloroflexota bacterium
ATGCACGCAACGTTGGCCCCTTCATAATCTAAATCTACAAAAACTTGGTCAGCAATTTCTTGAAGCATACTTTTTATTCGCTGGCTCCCATCATAACAGATAGCGTAGATTGTACCCTAGCTCACAAATTCGTGCAAGCGAAATTTAGATTGAACCATACGACTTTCGCGAATGGAGTCCAAATCTTTAGATTTGCCCACCCAATCTAACAAATCTAACGATTTGGACTCCATTCGCGCGACGATATTGAGTCATAATGGAAAATCATCATCGTAAAATTCTTTAATCATGGGACTTACGCAAAAGCCAAGTCTACCCCCCTTAATCCCCCCGACATCGGAGGGAGATTTTGCTCCCTCTCCTACGTAGGAGAGGGCTGGGGGGAGATTTTGCTCCCTCTCCTACGTAGGAGAGGGCTGGGGTGAGGTGTTTGCGTAAGTCCTAAATCATGGTCTCATGCGGGTGAAAATAACTTCAAATGAATAATGGAACAGGGAATTAGCTTCGGTATTGCCATTTTGCTCACAGGTTTCATTTTGGGGAATGTCGGGACTAATTGGGCCAATGAGTTGGCTAGAGCCAGCCCCAACCACCTCAATATTGTAACTTCCCTTAAACATCGCGAAATCGGCCAAGCCAGCGTCTTGCATTTTATCGCCTGTCATGAGGAAAGCTTCACCCGTTGGCCAGGAAACGCGCATCCGCATATTCGGGATGCCATGCCCGTCACGGTCACGGACGTAGGCAAAAATATGATGGTTACCTTGATTTTCACATGGGGTCATCTGGCGAACCGTCCCCACAAAATCATATGCGGGAGTCGGGCTGTTGGTGGGGGTTGGGGATGGTAAATCAATAGCGGCGATGGCCGCAGAGGCCGCAATCACCCGACGGGTGGGGCGTGGCGTGGGCGTGGCGGTATCAGCAGAGGTGGGGGTAACAGTGGGTGTCCAGGTGGGAACTCTCGTGCCAATGAGGGTGGCATGGGGCTGGTTGGTGGGCGTGGAGGTGAAAGTTGGTAGTGGAGTGCGGGTATATTCTATCACCGAGCCAGCCAAAAGGAGTTCTAATTTGGTGGCTGAGGTCAACATTACAACACCTATCAAAATGACCACATTCACCGCCATCGACAGTATGATGAGAATCACCCATTGCCCATTATTAATTGCTGCAATTTCTTTCTTCAATCCGTTCATAACCTACGACTAAATTCATCGTCTGGTATAAAAAACGTGCCGCCCACACGCTTCTCCTATCAGCCATTGAATTCATGGGATGAGCTAGATGGGGGGATATTACTAAGTATAACTAGCCGCTAATAAGCAAGACAGCGGGGAGGTGTTTCCAGCGTCCCTCTCGCCTACCTGCGATTAGTCCAACGCCATCCCCGCTGCCGTGACACTTTAACAATAAAGTTTGACCTACACGAATGTAAGTCGGCTAAGTTTTCGCCCTCATTATACCAGGCCTGCTATATTATGTCAACTTAAAAGCCTAAATCCGCAAGGGGTAAAAAGAACTTAGGACTTCCGCCAAACACCAGCATAAATTCTGGTGTCCAACAAATAAGCGACTAGTACACTTGGGCATAAATAACTTACCAGTTCAAAATCACACCTACAAGGTCTCGGAGACCTTGCAGGTGAAGTAACGCTACACCGACCTGCAAGGTTTTCAAAACCTTGTAGGTCTTAAACTACGTACTTATTTCTGCCAAGTTGTACTAGGAAGTCCAGAATTTATGCTGATGTTGCCTCAATCAGCCATTTTTACGTAAGTCCTATACTCAGTATATCAAGATTTGAGTGCAACTACTAAATCACCCTCACCGCTACACCACCCCCTCAAAACTTACAGGTGGAATTTTATATCACTCTAGCTTCCGTTGTAATATCAACGCCCACAGGCTAGGCGTTTTAGAGTCTTTCAGCTTAGGGTTTAATATTTGCGGCTTGGGCATGTCCAAAAAATTGAAGGTGACTTTGGGACGGTCGGGTCTGGGTTCAGGCGGTTGGCTGGCCCATGACCCCAATAGGTCATCTAACGATACATTTTGCATCCCCAACGTTGAGCCAGCTAACCGCACTTGCCGCGTCACCATATTGATATTTTGAATGACCAAATAATGCCCAAATGAGCCATTACGGTCTGTAGTGATAAAATAGTCACCATCCACCTTTTTAACCCGCACTAACACAATTACCACCGATTTTTGGTTGAGAAAACGAACTAAATCTGATAGCTTATAACTGCGGCTTTGTTGAATCTTCAACGGATAACCTAATTCATTATTCAAAATAATGGCCGTATTAACCAAGCCCGAAACCGTAATCCCCTCTGAGCCAAATTCATTATTCACCGCAATATTTCGCACATCCGCATAAACAATGTCTGCGCCCAACCCCTTCATGGCCGCATATAAAGCCACCGGGCCACAGGCATTATTCCCCCCTTTCGGGAAAAATGATTCAGGGTAAATGGTTTGGTCAATAATCGGAACTTTACCCACTTTACCCATCATGATAACTTTCCGCACGGTGTTGGCAAAGGAGCGAAAACTCACGCTAAACCCGCCTTCAGCTTGTGGTGGGCTGGCTGTCGGGGTGAAGCCTAACGGATAACCTGCCTCCCCCAAAATGGCGGTGGCAATAGGTGTGGGCGGCCAGGTAGCGGTAGGGGTCACGGTAGGGCCTGGGCCAGGCCAAGGCGTGGGGGTCATAGTAACGGTAGGAATGGGACGAGTGGGTGTGGGGGTAGGTATCCCTGCCATTACTAGTGGGTCAGTGGTGGTAAAATAATAGGCTAGACCTGCAAAAGCCAGAAAATCTGCTATAATGAACAGTAAAAATAAGTAAATCCATTGTTGACGGGTAAGTTGTAACACAGTGACCTCCTTTTGAAGTTGGAATAATGAGTTAGAGTTGGAGTAAAAACTCAAAGTCCAACTCATTACTTCAACTTTACCACAGGTAGGGGAAAGGTGTCAACGAAGCCCGCAAATTTAGCCCAGATATAGTCATCAGCTGAGTTGAAATCATCTGATGACTCCCCTAAAAGTGGGTCAATAGCCCAACATGACTAGGTTAAAAAGGGTTACATGGGTTGTGTAGAATTCATAAATTAGTTAAAATAGTGTCAGCCATAATTAAGAACTTGGATACCCCATAATGACTAACAACGAAAAACCTTTATTTCAAGTAAAAGTGATTTTAGCAGGTGATGGCGCAGTGGGTAAAAGTAGTTTACTCCTGTGGTATATTTCTAAAGAATTTACTGAAGCCCACAAAATGACCATTGGCATGGATGCCCACAGTAAATTAACCAAAGTAGCCGGTTTAGGGTTAGTCAAAATTCATACCTGGGATTTAGCGGGACAGCCTCAATGGGCCTCGGTGCGCGAGGGGTTTTATCTAGGTTCTCATGCCATGGCCTTAATCTTTGATGTGAACCGCCCCGAAACCATTCAACATTTGCCCGATTGGGTCACGGAATGTAGACGTAAAGCCCCAGGTATCCCCGTGTTGGTGGTCGCGAATAAAGTGGATTTACCCCATCGCGTGCCTGTCAGCAAAATTGCCAAGTGGGCTAAAGACCACCAGTATGATTTCATTGAAGCCAGCCCCAAAACGGGCTATAATGTGGACGAGATGTTTGAAAAACTCGGCACGATGGGCGTTAATTTCGTCTTGAAACGGCGATAAATTTTTATCATTATTCGTACTTTAATAATTGTTCAAAGGGACAACGGGAGGCCATCTATTTGGCACCTCCCGTTGTCTCTTTTTTTGGCGTGTACATGGAGTGCAAACCTTTAGGTTTGCCTAAAAATTGTGACGCAAACCTGAAGGTTTGCACTCCAACATTGCCACCCAATGCTCAAACGAGGAAAAACATGGAACAAATTTATCGTGTTTTGTACATTGAAGATAATTTGGATAATCGGGTCTTAATTCAACGGTTTTTAGAATTTGAAGGCTTTGAGGTGTTCAGTGCAGCCAATGGTCGCGACGGCTTGCATCAAGCCACCCAACTCATGCCCGATATATTTCTGGTTGACCTTAATCTACCTGACATGAGCGGCTATGAGGTCATCCACGCCTTGACCAACTGCCACGACACTCAACACACCTTAATTGAAGAATATACTCAACATTTAAGCTACCAAGACTTTTTAGGGCAACGTCAAGCCCAAGATTCCGTCATACGACGACTAGAAATTATGGGCGAGGCGGTTAAAAATTTACCCCGCGATTTTAGACAAAGCTACCCTGAAGTTTCCTGGCGTGATATAGCAGGCTTAAGAGATGTTCTAATTCATAACTATTTAGGCATGGATTTACAAGAGGTTTGGCAAATTATTGAGGTTGATTTGCCCAAAATAAAGCCCCACCTGAGCCAAATATTAAGCAAATTATAATTCTTCACCTTGAATCAAAAAGACCACGCCATCAAGCGTGGTCTTAATTTTTAGAAAACAACTACGTGATTTATACGCCCCAAATTTCGTGGGCTTGTCGCTCTAAGGTTTCTCGATGGTCAGGGTGAGCAATTTTTGTTAAGGCTTTGGCTCGTTGGCGCAAGTTCTTGCCATATAAATTCGCCACGCCATATTCAGTCACAATATAATGAACGTGGGCGCGGGTAGTCACCACGCCTGCGCCTGGCTTCAAAGAAGCGACAATTTTAGACTCCCCTTTAGAGGTGATTGAGGGCAAGGCAATGATGGGCTTGCCACCTTCCGATAAAGAAGCCCCACGAATAAAATCCATTTGTCCGCCCACGCCTGAATACATCATGCTACCAATAGAATCAGCGCAAATTTGACCCGTTAAATCCACCTCAATCGCACTGTTGATAGCCGTTGCTTTAGGATTACGAGAAATGTGGTTGGTATCATTCACATAATCCACTTCACGCAATAAAACCTGCGGGTTATCGTCCAAAAAGTCGTATAACCGTTTCGTTCCCCAAGCAAAAGTCGCCACAATTTTTTCAGGGTGAACAATTTTATTCGTCCCGTTAATGACCCCTTTTTCGATGAGATTCAATATCCCATCGGAAATCATTTCAGAATGAATCCCCAAATTTTTATGGTGAGTCAACTCCCCCAAAACCGCATTCGGAATCGCCCCAATGCCCAGTTGTAAGGCCGCGCCATCCTCCACTAATGGGGCAATCTGTCGCCCAATCGCCCGTTCCGTATCACTGAGACGATGACGGGGTATTTCAGGTAATGGCTCATCCGACTCCACAATCGCACCAATATTATCCACATGAATAATCCCATCACCATGGGTACGGGGCATATAAGGATTAATTTGGGCAATAACATGTCTCGCGGCTCGCAAAGCCGCCACCGTCGCGTCTACGGAAATACCGAGAGAGCAAAAACCATGTTTATCGGGTGGTGAAACTTGAATTAAGGCCACATCTAAGGGCAAAATACCCCGTCGGAAAAATAAGGGAATTTCACTGAGAAAAACAGGAATGTAATCGGCTCGGCCTTCTTGAACGGCTCGGCGAATATTTGCGCCCACAAATAGCGAGTTAACTCGAAAACTATCTCTATATTGCTCCTCTGCATACGGGGCTGCCCCTTCGGTATGCAGGTGCATCACTTCCACGTCATGCAATTCAGACGATCTAGCGGTCATGGCCTGAACTAATTTTTGGGGCGCAGCCGCAATACTATGGATATACACGCGGTCACCAGAAACAATGGCTTTAACCGCTTCTTCAGCGGTCACTGATGATTTTATCATAATTTAAAACTCCTTTGTTATGAAATAATAAGGTCATAAAAATCTGCCTATAATACGTCTTATTATATCATGGTTTAGTTGCAAGTTAGTGACAACTGCTATTTTAGGGAATAAATCGCAAATAATAGCCCACCCTTGCTCAACAAAAACAACGCAATAACTCAAGCAATAAACAGCCTACTGAAATAGGTTAAAAAGTTATCCATGAAGCGAATTTAGCGTCAGGCAACCGCTATCCCAAACTCAACTGAGTCATTTTCATCGAACAAGGGCTAACCAAAACCCCCAAAGTTAGGACTTACGCAAAAATCGCGGAGTTAGCACGCCCTCGTGCTAACAGTGACACACGAGGGCGTGTGTCACTCCTCAAAATAAACGGTTTTACTCCTCAAAATAAACGGTTTTGCGTAAGTCCTAAAAGTTAAACTCACTTTGGGGGTTTTTGTTGGGGTAGTCATCCGATGACTAAAACTAAACTGGCTTACTCACGCACACCCACTTCCAGGGCTGCCTCTGCTGCCGAGGGTTGATGACAAACATGGTCTAACGAACTGGCATATCTGATAGGTTGAATCTTGGCTGCGGCCCGTTGTTGTTTGGCTTCCACCAGCCGCGCCGTCAACGCTTTATCCATAGAGAAGGTGTAAATGGCATGGACTACTGCCCCACCCATTTCACCCAATGCGGTAAAGTTGACATTGCTAATATCATCACAGGCTTCATGATAACAGTGGTCAAGAGCCACCTCCACCTTCCCATGCGGATATTTGGCCGCTTGTTCCGCCGTCATTTTTTCTTCCGCGCCCGTAAACAAGCCACCCACTGGCACGCCCACCTCTAAGAAGGGGCCATGGTCAGAGCGACCTGAATCGGGGGATTCATCCCAAGCCAGTTTTTGACCATTAAAGTAATCTTTAAACACTTTGGCAATTTCCAACTCGGTCAAACGAGGTTCAGCCAATTGATACACCCCGCGCATGTAGTTGGGTGAACCAATCATGTCAAAGTTGAGATAAACATTAATCCGAGCTAACTCGGCGGGGGAAAGACTGGCCACATAATCAGTTGAACCGACCAGGCCATCTTCCTCGCCGCCCCACCAGGCAAAGCGCACTTTATTGGTGGTTTGCATCTCAAGTTTCGCCATTTGAATGGCTAACTCTAATAAGACGGCTGTACCTGTACCATTATCGTTAATGCCAGGGCCAGCCCGCACCGAGTCGAGGTGTCCGCCCGCCATAACCACATTATCAGGATTGCCACCAGGGGTTTCCGCAATAATGTTATAACTATTAACTAATTCAGTCACGGTATTAGCGACCAGGTGCAATTTAACGGTTTGACCGCCACTCAATTGCGTGGCGATACTCTTGCCTAACTCAAAGCTGGTGCCAAAAACGGGAACAGTAGCCACTGGCCCACCCAAAGTTCCGCCAAACACCGGTTCACGTCCTGGCGTACCTTGATTAAAGATAATCACGCCGACCGCGCCTGCGTCTTGGGCATGGGTCACTTTCACCGCAAAGGTACAAACACCCCGTTGAATGAGGGCAATTTTACCCGCCGTAAAGGTGGCAAAATCCTCCGCTTCACACCCGCTACTGGTCGCCGAGGGTGCATCAATGGACAAGTCAACTGCCTGCACCTCCGCCGTCTTATCACCATTGCCAGAGTAGCTCATGGCACGGAAAACGCCCGTCTCCGCGTCTAACTCGGCGTTGGTATAAACTTGGGTCGTGGGGGCAGTCATCTCTAGCGTTGATGGAGTTACTTCATGCCAACCCGTGTAGGAGAAGCTGTGCGTGATAGGTTTGTAACCTGCGGCCTTGAGCATCTCCATGACATAAGCCCCTGATTTTGCAAAGCCCACCGTGCCTGCGGCGCGAGTGGGGGCCTCGATTTGTTGTTGATTGATAGCCGCATTAGCGTAAGTTTCCGTCGTACTCACCGCCCCAGTGTGAATTAACCAGGGCAAGTAAGTTTGGTTGCCTTTGGCCGATAAGCCACGGGAGATATTATCTAACGCCTGTAAGTGACGACGCATGCCATCAACCGTAACGGCTTGACGCACTGCCGTCGAGTCCACCATGTCCTTCACTAACGTGGAAACATTGGTCGCAGTGGTATCACCATCAGCCCGATGCCCCACTTTATCTGTGCCATCGGTGACGTAATAATAGTCAATGGTATAGGTATTCATGGCCTGTTCAATCCAGTTAGTGAACTGGGAAACACGGGTATAGGTGCCGTAGGCTTCGGGTTGCGCGCACTCATAACCAGAGCTAACAATCCCCGTCTGCAACCAACCGCCGCGCCCATTAGAAACCACTAACGGACCGCCACTATCGCCATAACAAGCATCTTTCCCACCTTCAACGTACCCCGCACAAATAATGCGCGGGGTAATTACGCCGAAGTCGTAATTCAACGCATCATACGCCGCGCTACAAGTTTCATTAGAAACAATTGGCACGGTCACTTGATGTAATTCATCGGCATAATCATCCTCGCCATTGCTCGTATCGCCCCAGCCCGTCACCACCGCTAAGGTATTGGGGTCAGATAACCCTTCCGTAACAGCAGTCAATAAGCTAACCGTCGCCACCGTCGTACCGTTTAATTGAACAGGTTGCGCCAAACGAACTAACGCAATATCGTAATCAGGCGGGTCAATATTGGGCGTATATTTCGAGTTCATGACGATTTGGCTAATGGGTATCCGTTGCCCTTCATTGGAACTGAGCGTTAAACGCCCAACAGTCACATCCAGATCACTGGGTTTATTCCCATGCACACAATGCGCCGCTGTCAACACCCAATCGGGGGCAATCAATGAGCCACCACAAAATTGAGCCTCAAAGCCATTCTCTACTCCTGCGCTCATCAACGCCACTTGCCAGGGCCAGGCCCCAGGTTTAGCCACAATCCCACCAATAATCTTGGGGTCACGTGGCGTGACGGTGTTGCTACGCGTAGTAGATGTAACGGGTGGATTAGGCTTAACCACCATTTTCATCACACTACTGTCCCCCGCCGCCACATTCACATTCTCAAAAACCACCTCACTCGTCATCACCTTACCGCCACTCACATGGCTCGTGCCAGCAGGCAAATTTGTCACCACTTTCAGGTTATTGGCTGCGACCGAGCCGCCGTTATTGACCGTAAAGGTATATTCAATGTTTTGACCTTTAGCCACCACTAATGGCGCGTCTAGGCTAATGCCTAACAGCGTCTCGGGTACAAACACCGTATCCGACTTGGCGATTAAAGCCGAACTCCCAGGAATGGTATGATTAACCTCCACCGTCAACTCAGATGGGCGGGTAATATTGGTATCTACCACCGCTTGGAAAGTTACTTGCACTTTAGGTACATAATCAAAACAAATAATGCTCCCTTTCTTAACCTGAGCATCATTGTAAGCCACCTTCACAAACTGAGAGGCATTAGCATTTTCCAAACCGATGGTCGCGGGGGTTAACGCCCCGTCCATATCATCGTAAGCAAAGACAATTTCATACGCGCCAGGCGTATCATCCACTTGACTACTGATGATCATTTCAAAGTTATAGCGGTCACTGCTACTACCCACTGGAGCGGGTTCAACGCCACTATATTGGGTAATCAAATAACCACTTCGAGGGGCAAGACTCACCCCACGATTATTGTCAGGGTCATACACCACCGCCAAATCTCGCCAGAAAGGAGCCACCAAATTATTGGGGTCAGCCGCATTAGGAATGTCCACATTCGCCCGATTACCCAACTCTTGATTGAAAGAAGCAAAGCCATCATCCGTAAACGAGAAGCCATTACCATGCTCTGTCCCATAGAAATTCACAGGGTCAGTGCTATGGGATAATTCATTAAAATTGTAACTGACATTATTGCCACTAATTGCGGCTCTAGGCATAATGCCAAAATCAGCCAAATTGACATAGCCCCCGCCATTCCCAAAAGGCGTATCACATGCAGCATCATCATCATGGGTAGTCATCACATACTTACCCGGATTTGGCACATTCACTGACCAACTAATGAGTTGCCCATTCATCTGCGTGGGCGTAATCGAGGCCGAATCCGCCACGTAGGTTAAACCTGTGGGCAATTTCGCCGTGAAATCATACTGAATCGAGTCCGCTTTCACCGTCAATTCAGGCTGAATGTTAACGGTATATTCCAACGTATCGCCTGGCAAGGCATACTCCGTAGAGTTGGAAGTAATCGTAACATCATCATCTAACCGATTGATGGTTAAGGATAATGAAGCCACATCTGTGGGCGTAGCCGCCGCTGTGCCAATCTCCACAATGGCAAACTTACGCTGACCCGCTTTGAAGGTGGGAATATCCCATGCCACTTGAATCTCAAACGGCGTATTCAGAGCCACCGTACTCGGCGCAGTTAAAACCACCTCACTGCTGACCGTCCCCGAAACAACGGTGGTAGATAACGTAAATGTATCGCCACCACTTTCAATCCCCGCCCAATTTTGCACTAACACCCAATACGTTCCCGTTTTTAGGGGCTTACCTGTCATAGGAAAGGTACAAATTTCGTTCCAAGAACCCGAAGTGCTGGCACAAAGTTTCTCATCTGCACTCGGCTTGCCGTCGCCATTCTTATCCAGACCCACAAACATATCCATGTCGTCGGCACTGGAGTCGAGAATTGCGACGACCGCGCCTTTACTCCCCGCAGGCACCTCAAAGGTCTTAATGTAAACCCCATCGGTCAGGTCATCATACGCGTCACCATTATTGCTATCTTCCGTAATAGTGGCCTCAGCCAACACGGGTACACCCATATAGGCCATTGCTTGCAGACCATTCGTGGCGAGTGATTTCACGCCCTCAATCATGGACGCGCCTTTATTACGGCGTGTATCAATCGTCACCGCCGCCACTGGCACTTGCCCCGCCGACGGTTTCACCGCGAGAGGGAAGTGCGCCACCGCCACCTGAGCATTATCAGGCGTAAAAATCACCTCGGCAAACGCCCATTGATTCAAGGGCAAGCCCGTCGTGGTGGCCGTAAAGTTCAGCGTTTGCATGGCGTTCGCGGCCAAACTAAAGGTCGCGGGAGTCACCGTTATCTGGCTTGCCGCCGCGCCCGTCACCATCACCGTCCAATTAACGGCACTGTTCATGCTGCTTTGAATTTGGCGCGCCCAACCACATTGCCCCAAACATTTCGCTTGGGCTAAACTGGCGATATTCAAGGTCGCGGGGTCGCCACCTGCACCAGGATTAGCGGCTTGATAATTAGCCTCCGTTTCATCTAACACAAAACCCGCTTTCGGTGCAGTTCGCATGTCCACCCGACCCGCGCCCATGTCAAACCAAGTGGCGGCCTTATCATTTATTTCGCTAAAGCGCGCTTTCTGATTCACGTCTACCGCCGTAGACATTAAGGCCGATTGAATTTGGGACGGAGTCCACTTGGGATAAAGGGCTTTCATCAACGCCCCCAAACCCGCCACATGTGGACTAGACATGGACGTACCTTGAATATTTTGGAACAATTGACCTTGCGCGCCATAACGGTCAGCATACATCCCATCAACACTAATATGTTGTGGCGAAGCTCCCGCCAAAATGTTCAGACCTGGGGCCGTCACATCAGGTTTCAGGGTATTAATCAATTCATTGTTATATTCGTTGATATTTGGCCCACGTGAGCTAAAGCTAACCACCGTATCCACTGGAATACGCGGGTCAGCAGGGCCAAAAGCCTTCTCACCCGCCGTAAAACTCACGGTCACTTTACCTTGATGTTGCTTGATATAATCCTTCAACACCAAGCCATCTTGACGATAGATATAAACCGTAGGAATAGCATGTAAGTAGGACATGAGGTCGGCATTATCGGCACTATTGTAAATGATAATCGCCCCCGCCCCACCTGCATTGACAAAACTCCCTTTAATCCACGTCCCAATCCCTCCACGCGGACAAAGTACCACATCGGTGGCTTGGAAAGAACCTGGCAGGAAGGGATTCAAACACGCGCCCGAACTATCGCCCTCCGCGTCTGCCACGCCCTTCGCATCCACCAGATTAAAATTAGTAATACCTGGGGTCATGGTCGCGCCATACAAGCCCATTGGCGCAGTGAGCGCGCCCGTACTCGTAATCGTAATATCACTAAGATATAAGCGATTGAAAGAACTCGCCCCAACGGTCATTACCCAAGGCGAGTTGGCAGGTGAGCCAATGGTGCTGGGGCCATTACCGCCATCATTTCCCGCCGAGGTTGCCACAAATACGCCCGCCTCTCGCGCCGCTAAATAGGATAGCGCGTCAGAGTCCACCCAGGGGTCGTTGGCAGTATCACTGCCGACAGAATAGTTAATAACATCTACCCCATCTTCCACCGCTTTATTAATCGCGGCGGTCAAATCCGCACTCGTCCCACCCTGAGGTCCCAGCCCTTTATAGACCGCAACATGGGCGCGTGGGGCCATACCTGAAATTTTGCCACGATTAATCCCATAAAGGCTAACCGCCACATTTTCATTGCCCGCCGCAGTGGAGGCCGTATGCGTCCCGTGACCATCATCATCACGGCCTGAATAGAATAAACCGTCATAACCACTGGCGGCATAACCGCCTAAAAAGTATTGCACCCCAATGAGTTTGTTATTACAGGTGTAACCGTAGGGGTCAAAGGGAATTTGCCCCCCCATATTAACCTTTGATTCAGGCGCATCACACACGCCCTCTTTCGGCCAACTGGCAGGCGGCGCAGGAAATGTACCGTCATCTTTGAAGGAGGGATGTTCAGGCCAAATGCCCGTATCAATCACCCCAACAATCACGCCTTCGCCTTTTGTCCCCGCCATGCCCGTGCCACTGCCATCCCACACGCCTGGCACACCTAAAAAAACCGTCGAGTCATTCGTGGTGGCATGTCGCCATTGGTCACGTTGAAGAGTCAATACGCCATTCACATTGAGTAACTTCGCGGCTTCCTGCGGCGTAGCCAAAATTGCCACCCCATTGAACACCACGTCATAATCATAAACAACATGCAAGGCTTGGCCTATTTCTTTGGCGGCGGCCTGCTTGAACTCGCTGCGTTTATCGGCTAAATAACCTCGATAAGCCCGACTAGCCGTACTCCGCACATTCAGTTTATTTTCGCCAATGGCGCGCGGGCTGGTGGCACGGAAACCACGCACCCCGCCTTTATAAGTGGCTAACGGCTCATCAGCCAATTGCACAATATAAAGGGCTTTTTGCGATAGAGCCAGGGCATGCCCTGTCTCTACAAATTCTTTTTCATAGTAAATTCTCTTAATCTCCGAGGTCGCTTGACCATGTTGATTAACGCCACCTTTATCTTTATTGGCTTCCGCGTTCAAAGTAGAGGGGTCAATCTTACGAATTTGTGAATCAGCCCCCCCTGAATCCGGGGGGAGGCTACGACTCCCCTCGCCTACGTAGGCGAGGGGCTGGGGTGACAATGCAGGTTGGGCATTGGCCGAACTGACCATGACCAAAATGACACATAATATACTATACAAACTTAGAAATTTGAATTTCATATAAACTTATGCTCCTTGATTTGATGATAAAAAAAAAGGACTGAGTAGCGAGGTTAAATTAACCTTGCTACTCAGTCAAACAATAACCCTTAACTTTAAGTTAGATTAAACCTAACCTGGATTAATGGGTCGTTGTGGTCGTAATACTTTTACTACGAATGATGGGCAAATAAATGCCCGCACTCTTCGCGGGCGCAAAGAAAGCAAATTCACTGAGGTGTGAAATGGCAAAAACAATACGATTATTAGCAACATCTCGGCTAACCACCGTAATGCCATCACTAGACCAAGCCTGACCGTTCCAGTAACGTAAGGTCAGCGCGCTTTCATTCAAGCCCATCACATTACTATCCGTATAACCCATTGTAACGGTTATGGCAGGATTAAACCTAGCGTTCTCAACCATGACCCCTTTGTTATATAAATTCAGGTCGAAGGTTTGCCCCGCAAACATCACATCGGTGGGCATGGCGTGGGTTGAAGTCACCCCTGGTGCATAGACCAAGCTAGAACCATCAGCCAACACGCCCGCAGGCACTTGAATGGTCACAGGCAAACCTTTCACATTCGTACCATTAACCGTACCACCCGCCGCGCCAACCATGCCACAATTGGTTTTATTAATCGTTATATTTTGCAACTTACCAATGGCGCGGTTGCCATAAACATTCTTGCCTTCCGCCCACACCGTATAAGTGCCACAAACGGGGTAATTACGACTACCATGCGTAGTATCAAACCAGGGTGTCATAGGGCTGCCATCGCCAAAGTTCCAACGATACATCCAGCCTGTTGCACCTGCCACATTTGACCCCATGCTAGCTTCAAAGCGCATGAGTTCACTATTCGCATCGGTGACAGTCGTAGTATTACTAATCGTGACGGTTGGGTTATCCATGCCCCAATTGAGGAAGCCTTGAATTAAAGCGGCCCGACTAGCGGCCCCATGCACCCCTTCTAACCCAAAGGTGGTCAAAATGGAACGGCCCCAGTAAGAAATACCAGGGCTTTCCAACGAAGGTTGGGCGCGATTAGCCATCGCCACAAAACCACCTTCCACATTATTTGAGCCAGGATAGACAAACAACCCTGTATATTGGTCAAACTCTTCAGGGGTATTCGGGTCGCCCACATCAGTTCGTGGGGGCAGAGGCCGAATTTCATCAATAAACCCCTGATTGCCCGCGCCATCTCCTACGGTGGCCGCTAAAACAACTTGACCACGAACTTCACCACTGGGGTTAAGGTTCGTACGAACATTAACATATGTATTCCCCGCCATCATGGCCGTTGCAACATCGGCACTAACGACACCGGAGCCAGTTGCACGGAAGGTATTTGTAACCAATCTAGGCGTACCATGCAAACGAATCAATACCCCACCATTGACCCCCATAGCCCCATTATGAATATAAGCCGCGGTAACGGTGATAGGTTCAGTTACATTCACTTGCAACAGATAATCTAACACCCCATTTTCAAGGTTATAGGCCAAATCAAGCTGGCCTGTCATAGTAGTGGTTACGGGAGGCACTTCATTCGCCCCACTTAAGGTTGCCCCACCCAAGTACATGGTTGGGTCGCCTAAATTTAGGCTCATTTTTTGCAAAGCAGGCGGCGCGGTCACAGCCGGAATAATCGGTAAGTTAGGTATCCCCCGTGCCGTCACACTATCTTGTAACCAATTTGCCCCTAAGCTGGTATTAAACAGGAAGACTCCCGCGTTAGTTGCATCTGCGCCCATCGTGGCCGCTAAATCCTGCCCCATCGCTATGAACACGCCCCCATTGTTGATATAATGGGTTAAGTTATCCATGTCGGCTTGAGTAAACACCACATTAAGGTTATTCCCTGTATAGAGAATAACCCCTTTGTAAGCAAATAACGTGGTCGTATCTGGCACCGCGGTATTTTCCACCACCACATCCCACACCTTATAACTATGACCTAACGCGGTCAACGTTTGGGTGTAGTAACCTATATAATCCGAGAAGCCTAGTTCAGGATAGCCACTCAAATCGGCATCAATAATCAACACATCCGCCAAATTCGTGGCATGGGTCACTTGCGCCCAAGCGGGCATGTGCGCCTTATGGGTTGAACCCGTCATTACAATGTAACCTTGATTGTGGCCTAGCCCTTGACCAGCGGCAGAGTCAAACTTCACCTCGACGGTTTTGGTTTCACCCGCCCCAATCGTAACGGAAGCAGGCCCACTAAAACCAGGTAACGCGGTGGTTTGAGTAAAGCCCTTGCCCGTATAAAGCGTGCTAATGTTATATGTTTCAGAGGCGTTAGTAATGTTAGTTACTTTCACGGAGATACTCTTGGTCGTACCTGTTGGTACTAAACCGTAACTTAAACTCGGCGGGTCAAGAATCACACCAGGATCCATGGCCGCGCCCACATCAAGCCGCCCCGCGCCCATGTCTAACGGTTGGGCGGGAGTTTCGTCATAGTTGTAAATCTCCATATATTTGGAGGTGGACATCATGGCCGATTTAATGGCCGCGTTAGTCCACTTGGGGTAGAGTTGTTTGAGCAATGCCGCCGCACCTGCCACATGGGGCGAGGCCATTGATGTACCAGAGGCTTGCCCATAACCCAAATGACGAGCTTCACCTTTCGCGCCAGGAGTATAACCTTGCGCTAAGATATTCACGCCAGGGGCCGCAATATCAGGCTTTAACACATTGCCCGCAGCAGGCCCACGGCTACTAAAGGCAATAATTTGGTCAGGGGTCTCCCCTTGTTGGAAAGCCACCGTATCTATTTCAAATTCGGCGGCAGGATTAGCCGCTTGCCAGGCAATCATGTTCAAACCACTACTCCGCTGCACAAAGATGGAGGAGATAGTTACTTGGCTGCCCACAGCCCCTTCGCCCATATTGATAAAGCCTTCACCACCCGCCGCGCTATTGTAAACAATAGCAAAAGTAGCCCCTGCGCGTTCGGCGTTTAAGACCTTCTCGCCAAATTCACACGTACCACGACTAATGAGAACTGCTTTACCTGTAAAAGAGCCTTCAGGCCAGCCAGGGTTACAACCGATAATGTTGGTAGACGGTACAACATATGGATAAGAAACCTTAACCCCAACAGGCAAGGGTGCGCCAAAACTAGCGGCCGCATATGCTAAACCTTGTAAGGTTTCAGAAATAGGAGTCGGCTTAGTTACATTCACCCGACCACTGGCTAACGTGCCAGAGGTGGTACTCGCCGCGACATCAATATAATCGGCTGAGGGGTGGTCCATTGTCCCTTCCCCTGGGCCAGCATTACCGCCTGCGAGCGAAACAAAGACCCCAGAGCGATGAGCGTTAATCAAGGCCATGTCGAGGGAGTCAAACTCGCCGCCAATGGCAGTTGGCCCTTCACCCCAAGAGTTATTAACCACATCCGCGCCATCTTTCACAATATCTTCTAAAGCCGCAATCCCTTCAGCGGTGAAGAAAGAGGCGTTCCCTTCGACACTCGCATAAAAAACGCGATAGCTCATGACCCACGCGCCAGGGGCCACGCCACTCATTTGCCCCACATTAAACCCAGCCGAAGTCGCGGTAACAATGTTACCCGCCGCCGTACTGCCCGTGTGAGTGCCATGCTCAGTGCCATTCTCGCCTGGCCAGGGGTTTTCATCACCCGCCGCAGGGGGGTCCCAATTACGGAAATAAGCACGAGAAGCGATAATTTTACCGTTATTATTGGCACTTAAGCCTAAACCACCTTGCGGCCAGCCTGCGGGGTAGCTCCAGCCTACGCCACTGAACATGGCCGCATCTTTATGCAAACCGCCATCCATGGAGGCGACTTTAACGCCTTTACCGCCATTGGCCTGCCCACCCACTGCCGCACTATTCCAAACCATCGGCGCATTGATGAGCGCGGTACTGGTGTAGAGGGACGGATAATGAGCAAAGTCGTAATAAACATTTTTCACGCCTGAAACCTTTAACAAGGCTTGGCGCGCCGCTTCAACGTTAGCCATGCCAGGGTCAATGGCTAAACCATTGAAGGTGACTTGATAAGCGGCTGCTTTGGCCGCGCCACTTTCATTAATATAACTACTCACGGTTGCACTTGGCAAAGCGGCTTTCATGTTGGACACAAAAGCGCGTTGCTCAGTTTGCAGTTGCGCCAGATAATTTTGGGCGGCGCGTGCATTAAGGTTCAAATGCCCATTGGTGGCACGGGCGGAAGACTCGCCGTTAGCCCAAACGGCTAAGGCATCGCTATTTAACTCCACAATCAACCGATGGGATTTTTGCATGGCAGGGGCCGCGCTATCGGTGTTGGGGTTTTGGGCTTGGGTTGAGGCCACAAACAAGAGGGTGGCTATCAACGCGAACAGTGAAACTAATTTTAATTTGTTACGCATAAAACTTCTTTCTCCTATAATACTTACTGGAAATTACTAAATTAACTTTGTCATTAAGTTTGGTAAATCACGGTCTTATACTGCATTTCGTTTGAGACTTACACTTTTATGATGACCATTAGGAGTCCGCAATCCTTTGCGGACAGCCCGCAAATAATTGCGGA
>JAIFLK010000341.1 GCA_020049115.1 Chloroflexota bacterium
TTGTAGGGGCAATGCCTTGTGCTTGCCCCCATTGTGGGCAGGGACAAGCCCTGCCCCTACGAAAATCATTAAATCGGTATAATGTCTATTTTAGGAGTTACGCAGGAGTCCGCAATCCTTTGCGGACAGCCCGCCAATAATTGCGGACTCCATCTTACCTTTCCGACTCAGGCGGTTCATCGGCTTGCCAAGCCATAATGCGCTTTTTCGCCCAAATTTCATCGGCAGGCAGCAACATGGGCCAGGTCACGCGGGCCTCATAATTGACACTATTGGCATAAAAAGAGCGTTGATAGACCTCATCAAATACCGCTTGTAAATTCAGCGGCACATCATCAAAAGGTGGTTGTAAGGGAATAGTCATATTGGGCATGGTATCCCGCAGATTAAAAAACCAAACCTCATACGGCCCTGGCCGATTTTTACGTTTGAGCAAGGCGTAATAATCGCTTTTATTTGCCAATTGCGGCGGACGTTTGCCCGCGCGCACCAAATCAATTTCCACCCAATTCACGTTAGATTGCAACATGGTATCTCGTTTTTGATGAAATACTTTGTAGCCCTCAGCCGTATCCACTTTATTAAAGGGCGAAATGAGTTCAATTATCGTAATCACTTGGCGATTTTTCTTGTCCCGAATTTCCAAATAGGCTTCACGCACCGTAAAATCGCCAATCGGCTCAAGCAGCAACGGCGGCGTTATCGGCAACGCGGTGGCGACGGCGGCTCTAAAGCCCGCAAATTCAGGCGTAGTCAGAAAGGGGCGTGGCTGACTAATATGCACATCAGGCACAAATTGTTTCATCACCGTCTGCCAACTTTGTAATGACCCATTGGTTTCATCGGAGTCAAAACTTAAATAGACCCGATGCTCAATGGAAACCACAAAATTGGGTTGTAAGGCCGCCGCTAAATGATAACGAATCATTGAAATCAGTTCATGATGGACTTCACTCCATTCAGAGGGTTCTTCCAAATAGGGATCCATGCCAGGAAACGGGGATAATTTGCTCATAGTATCGTCCTCCAGTGGATTAATTAGAGTTTATACCGATTAAAAAATCGTTGACATTTTGTAGGGGCAATGCCTTGTGCTTGCCCCCATTGTGGGCAGGGACAAGCCCTGCGGGACAAGCCCTGCCCCTACGAAAATCATTAAATCGGTATAATGTCTATTATAGTTACCTGTAAATTTTCAGGGATTTAAGCCTTTATAAGGTTTCAAACCTTATAAAGGCTCGCCTTCAGGTGGAATTATACCACAGTCAGGTTTGAGTCCCTAACCTGATTATGCTATTATCTGTTATCTATTTCAAGGAGCAATCAGTATGACCGTTAAAATTATTGGCAACGCCTTACCTAACATTCCCTGGGAAGCCCGCCCCGAAAATAGCCAAGCCCCGCTATGGCGATATTCGCAAAATCCCGTCATCAAGCGCGACCACACCCCGCGCTCAAATAGTATTTTTAATAGTGCCGTTGTGCCATATCAGGACGGATTCGCGGGCGTTTTTCGCGTGGATGACACCACTCGCGCCATGAATTTGCACGCAGGCAAAAGTAATGATGCCCTCAATTGGCACATTAAACCCGACCCGATTGATTTTCAAATCGGCGATAGTTTCCGCAGTGATGATGACGCGGGGCTGACCACATTCTTACATCGTTATGACCCGCGTGTGACGTGGTTGGAAGACCGTTATTACATTGGCTGGTGTAATGGCTATCATGGCCCGACCATCGGCGTGGGCTATACGTTTGATTTTGAAACATTCTATCAATTGGAAAATGCTTTTTTACCCCATAATCGTAATGGGGTGTTATTTCCCCGCAAAATCAACGGCAAATTTGCCATGTTCAGCCGCCCTAGCGACACGGGGCATACGCCGTTTGGCGATATTTTCTACAGCGAAAGTCCTGACATGGTGCATTGGGGGCGACATCGTTTTGTCATGGGGCCGAAAAATTGGACGTGGCAAGGCACGAAAATTGGCGCAGGCCCCACGCCCATTGAAACCAGTGAAGGTTGGCTGTTGTTCTATCATGGCGTATTAACGTCATGTAACGGTTTCGTCTATAGCATGGGCGCGGCCTTGCTTGACCTGGAGCAACCCTGGAAAGTTATTTATCGTACTGCGCCCTATTTGGCCTCACCGCAAACGCTGTATGAATGTGTCGGCGATGTGCCTAACGTTTTCTTTCCCTGCGCCGCTTTGACCGATGCGGACACGGGGCGCATTGCGATTTACTACGGCGCAGCCGATACTGTGACAGGGCTGGCCTTCACCCAAGTTGATGAAGTGGTTAGTTTTATGAAGGCTAATTCTGAGTTATGAGTAGGTGAGCATAAATTCTGCGGCAGCCCTTATAAGGGCTAAAAATAGTCCGCAAAACTTTTGCTTGGGTACTTAAGTTATTATCATGCTCATTCAACCTAACAGTAAACTGCTTTTCATCGGCGATTCCATTACGGATTGTGGCCGCCAATATCCCATCGGGGAAGGCCGCATGGACACATTGGGTAATGGTTATGTTAGTTTTAGTGCGGGTTTGCTGCAAGCCACTTATCCGCAACATAGCTGGCGGGTCATTAACATGGGAACTAGCGGCAACACCGTCCATGACCTGCAAGCCCGTTGGCAACGTGATGTGTTAGACCTTAGCCCCGATTGGCTGGTGATTATGATTGGCATTAATGATGTCTGGCGACAATTTGACACGCCTATGCAAACTGAGTGGCATGTACCATTAGCAGATTATCAACAAACCTTAATGCACCTCGTCAAAATTACGCAACCGCGCCTCAAAGGGTTGGTCTTGATGACTCCTTATTTCATTGAGCCGAATCGGGCTGACCCCATGCGGCAGATGATGGATAGTTACGGCGCGGTGGTCAAAGCCTTAGCCATGGAATATGGGGCGGTTTTGGTGGATACGCAAGCGGCCTTTGATGAAATATTACAACATGTTCACCCCATGACCCTCGCCTGGGATAGGGTTCACCCCACGACTAGCGGCCATTTTATTTTGGCGCGGGCGTTGCTTAAGGCTATCGGTTATCTGTGGTGAGAACTAAAAAAGCCGCTAACCTCTCAATGAGATTAGCGGCTTTTTACTGTTGTCATTCTGACGCTTGCACCGTAAACCTAACCGTTGTCCCCTGCCCGACCTCACTTTCTACCCTAATTTTTCCCCCATGCATTCCAATCATTTCCTTACAAACAATTAAGCCTAACCCCGTTCCCTTCTCCTGGGCCGTGCCTAGTGTAATATGGTTTACTTCCAAGCGGAATAATTTTTGCTGGTCAGCGGGACTTATGCCCACGCCCGTATCAGCAATGACAATTTCAACCTTATGGGACTCGGGCTGAACGGTTGCGCTGAGGCTCACTTGGCCGCCGTTATGGGTGAACTTGAGCGCGTTGTTTATTAAGTTGCGAATAATTGCATCAAGCATATTGATGTCAGCATAAATCGTTATATTTGGAGGGGTGTGATTTACTAAGGTAATGGCTTTGGTCTGGGCCACTTGATGAAAAACCTCCAGGGATTTTTGGGCTAACGGGTAGAGGTTAAATGTCGTCGGATTATATTTCAAACCACCCATTTGTAACTGCGCCCATTGCAGCAGATTTTCTAACAGTTGATGTACTTTTTGGGCCGAACGTAGGCTACTGCCACTCATATCTCGTATTTCTTGCGGGGTTAAGGTATCGGCTAAATCGCCCAATAACTCCAAATTGGTCATTAACGGCATAAATGGCCCACGCAGGTCATGGGCAATAATGGAGAAAAATCTATCTTTATTGGCATTCAATTTGGTCAGTTCAGCCGCTTGCGCTTGAATTTTAAGATGGGTCGTTACTCGCGCTAATAGCTCTCGTAGTTGGATTGGTTTCGTCACATAATCCACTGCCCCCACCTTAAAACCATTCACTTTATCGGCTTCACTCGCTAAAGCGGTCATGAAAATTACGGGAATATATCGGGTCGCTTCATCTGCTTTTAAGCGACGACATGTTTCAAAACCATCTATCCCTGGGGGCATCATGACATCTAACAAAATCAAATGAGGTTGGTTACGTCGGGCATTTTCAATCCCGTTTTCACCATTACGAGAGGTTAATATAATGAAACCATATTCGTCCAAGTAATCGGCCAGAACGCCCAAATTAGTTGGATTATCATCAATAATTAAGATATTCAAGCCTTGTAAATTCAATTCACTATTCATTGACGGCTTCCCAATTTAGACCTGTGAGGTCTTTGAAACCTCACAGGTCTGCATTTATCATTATTACCGATTCACATCGACTACTACGCGCCCGCGCACTTGCCCTTGCATGATGTCTTGGCTAACGGCTGGCACCTCCACCAAACCAATGACGCGCTCCGTGATAAGTTCTAATAACTCTGGAGTCATGGTTTCCGTTAAGCGTTGCCAAGCAATTTGGCGAGTAATAAAGGGCGACATGACCGAATCAATGCCCAATAAATTAACCCCGCGTAAGATAAACGGGTAAACCGTCGCGGGCAAATCGCCGCCGCCCGCCATGCCGCAGACCGCCACGCTGCCCCAACGCACCATTTGACGGGTGAGCGCGGCCAGCGTTTCCCCGCCAACAGTATCCACCGCCCCCGCCCATAACTCCTTTTCCAACGCCCGTTTTGAGGGTGTAAAACGTCCCATGACGCGGCTCGCCCCCAATTTCATTAAGTAATCTGTCGCTGTATCCACTCGCCCCGTAGAGGCCACCACCGTATAACCCAACTTGGCTAAAAGGGCAATCGCCACACTACCCACGCCGCCTGCCGCACCCGTAACCACCACCTCGCCGCTATCGGGCGTAATGTCATGGGCTTCTAAGGCTAACACCGCCAGCATGGCCGTAAAGCCCGCCGTGCCGAGAGCCATGGCATTTTGCAGGCTTAAGCCGTCGGGCAATGGCACGAGCCAATCTGAATGGACACGGGCTTTTTGCGCCAAGCCGCCCCAATACATTTCACCCACGCCCCAGCCCGTTAAAATCACCCCGTCGCCAGGCTGATAGGCGGCGGAGGTGGACTCCTCCACGATACCCGCTAAATCAATCCCTGGCACCAATGGAAATTGGCGCACGACGGGCGCACGGTTGGTCACGGCCAGCCCATCTTTATAATTGAGGGTGGAGTAAGCGACTGAAATTAACACCTCTCCTTCAGGTAAATCGTTGACGGCTAACTCTTTCAGCGTGGCGGTTACGCTTTGTTCGTTTTTTTCTAATAACAACGCCTTGAATGTACTCATGATGTTTTTTCCTTAATGCCTCTACTTTCACGCTCGGCATGGCCTTGTAAATATTGTAGCCAGCCGCGCAAGGTTATGTCACCAAAATCATTATGTTTAACGGTGGTGTTCGGGTCAATGGCTCTCGTTGCAAATTGTTGCGCTAGATAAATAGTCTCATGGCGGGTGGTTTGAAATACTTCTTGCAATTTTTTGACCTTCATGTCTTCTTCAGGTTGATAACCATCATATTCATCTAGCACCAATGGCTCACCTAACGCCACCTTAAGCCGCCGTTGCCCCCACCGTTCAATGCCAATAATATGGCGGATGAGTTTACTATTGGCCTCAGTTTCGTTACCTTTCGCAATGCGTTCAGTGACGGTTTTACCGACGTCGTTCAGACTACTAACGAATTGTTCCAGCGTCTTTTTTCTAGCGGGACGTTCAATGAACAAACCCGCAATGAAATGAAATACAGTTTGTTTGATACCCATAACTTCTCCTATTTAGCTTAAGCCATTATAAGGTTTCAAACCTTATAATGGCTGGCACCGTATAACAACGGACAAATGACTAACGACTAATCAACCAATCCCGTAACCCATCAGGTATAAACCGAATAAACCATAACGCGGCGCGGGCATCTCGCCCCACGAGATAACGGTTACGTGGTTGCGGCGAGGTTAAAGCATGGCTAACGGCTAAAACGACCCACTCAACGGGGCTGGCGGCACGGCTAGTTCGTTGCACATTCTTAAGTAGTTTGAGCAACGTAGGACGATAGAGTGTTTGGGCCGTCGAGGGCAAACTTTCTAAAATTTGCTGATTTCGGTCAATGGATTTTTCCCAAATGGGCGTAGCAATTGCCCCTGGCTCAACAATTGCCACATGGATGCCCCAGGGCCGTAGCTCCACGCGTAACGAATCGTTAAGGGCTTCCATCGCATATTTCGAGGCTGAATATGGCCCAATAAAGGGCATGGCGATGAGGCCGCTAATTGAACCAATGTTAATAATTCGGCCAGGCCCTTGCCGCAACAAGGGTAAAAATGCCTGGGTGACGGCCATTTGGCCGATGACATTCACCTCAAATTGTCGCCGTAATTCACTCAACGGGAGGCACTCCAATGGCCCAGCAACGGCTACGCCCGCATTATTCACCAAGCCCGCCAAGCCCGCCTCACCGACCTTTTCGCTCACGGTGGTGGCGGCGGCGTGAATCATGGCCTCATCTGTCACCTCTAACATCAAGGGCTGTAGACGCGACGAAGCCATTTTTTGCAATGCGTCTCTATCTTGCTCGCGTCGTATACCAGCAAAAACTTGATAGCCTAATTTATCAAAATGGAGGGCGCAGGCCAGGCCAATCCCGCTTGATGCGCCCGTGATGACGATGGATGGAATTGCCATGGTTGCACTCACGCTAATGTTATTACTCAGGAGTCCGTAATCATTTACGGACTGTCCGCAAAGAATTGCGGACTCCTGCTAATGTTATTGTCTAAGGATAAGCCAAATTAAGGGGCGTGTCAAGATAACCTGGTTTATAGGACAGGAATGTTTCCTAGTTTGACACAGGGGTAGCCACATGGTATATTTTGTCAGGTCAATTTTAAAACACGAGGTAGGTAAAATTATGAAATGGTCACGTACGGTGTTAGTTATATCGCTGTTAGCTTCATTGGGGTTTGCATACCTCTTTTTTATTATGCGCCCCACCCCCGCGGCAGTGGTACAAATTTCCGACATTGCCCAAAAAATTAAAGAAGGGCAAGTGGAAAGTATTGCGGTTGAAGATGATAAAGTGGTTGCAAAAATCAAGGGTGCGCCTGAATTAGCCTCTTATAAAGAAACTGAGGTGGGCATTGTCGAGACGCTGGGCAGTTTAGGGGTGACGCAAGAGATGCTGGGGAAGATGAAAGTTACCATTAAACCCCGTAGCCCCTGGGAAGGCTGGGTGAATATTCTGGCAACGTTATTACCGTTGGTGCTAATTGGGGGTTTTTTCTTTTTTATTCTTCGTCAGGCCCAGGGCGCAGGTAATCAAGCCCTGAGTTTTGGCAAAAGCCGCGCCCGCATGTTCACGGGGGATAAACCTACTGTAACATTTGATGATGTGGCGGGGGTTGATGAAGCCAAGCAAGAACTCTCGGAAATCGTGGAATTTTTGCGTGAACCTGAGAAATTTATCTCGCTGGGCGCGCGGATTCCTAAAGGGGTGTTAATGGTCGGGCCGCCTGGCTGTGGTAAAACGCTTACCGCGAAGGCCATTTCAGGTGAGGCAGGCGTGCCTTTCTTTAGCATTTCGGGTTCTGAATTTGTCGAAATGTTTGTCGGCGTGGGCGCGAGTCGGGTGCGTGATTTGTTTGACCAGGCCAAACGGAATAGCCCCTGTATCATTTTCATGGATGAAATTGATGCCGTCGGGCGACATCGTGGCGCAGGCTTGGGTGGTAGCCATGATGAGCGTGAGCAAACCCTGAACCAAATTTTGGTGGAGATGGATGGTTTCGATACCGACACTAACATTATTGTCGTGGCCGCCACCAATCGGCCTGACATTTTAGACCCTGCGTTATTACGCCCTGGCCGTTTTGACCGTCGGGTGGTGTTAGACCGCCCTGACCGCAAAGGGCGTGAACAAATTTTGAATATCCATGCCAAAGGGAAACCTTTAGCGAGTGATGTGGATTTGTCGGTGATTGCCAAGCAGACCCCAGGCTTT
The DNA here is from genome assembly GCA_020049115.1 of Chloroflexota bacterium. Classification (GTDB taxonomy): domain Bacteria; phylum Chloroflexota; class Anaerolineae; order 4572-78; family J111; genus JAIFLK01. Next base: position 7,995 of record JAIFLK010000341.1, read on the forward strand.
GTGGGGGCGGACATTGAAAACTTAGTGAATGAAGCGGCCATTTTAGCGGCGCGGCGCGATAAAAAACAGATCGCCATGCTAGAGTTTCAGGAAGCGGTGGAGAAAGTGATTGCTGGCCCTGAACGCAAAAGTCGGGTCATTCCGCAAAAAGAGCGCATTATTATTGCCCATCATGAAGCGGGGCATGCCTTGGTCATGCGCTTGTTAGCCGAGTGTGACAAGGTGCAAAAAGTGAGCATTGTGGCGCGTGGCATGGCGGGTGGGTATGTGATTCCGTTGCCTGATGAACGTTATCTTAAAAATAAGACAAAATTTGAGGCCGATTTAGCCGCTATTTTAGGTGGTCGGGCGGCTGAGGAAATTATTTTTAATGAAATTACGAATGGGGCGAGTGATGATTTGAACAAGGCCACCAAAATGGCACGGGCAATGGTCATGCAATATGGCATGAGCATTGCGCTGGGTCCATTGACCTTTGGCGAAAAAGAGGAATTGGTCTTTTTAGGTAAAGAAATTGGTGAGCAACGTAACTATAGTGAAGCCATTGCCCGTAAGATTGATATGGAAGTGCGGCGAATTGTGGAAACTGCTCATCAGAAGGCGCGCGAGATTTTATTGGCAAATAAGGCGAAACTTGAGGAAATTGCTCAACGGTTGTTAAAAGAAGAAACCTTAGATGCCAAGAATTTTGAGGCCATGTTTGCTTAAGTATTGAATTTTTAGACCTCACAGGTTTCTCAAACCTGTGAGGTCTTCTAAAAGCCCTGGTCGTTTTTGACAAATTTCAAGTTTAGACTACAATAAGCCACGTAATTCGCTGATGTAGCTCAGCTGGTTAGAGCGCGAAACTCATAATTTCGAGGTCGGTGGTTCGAGTCCACCCATCAGCACAAATTTTAACTAGAACTTTTTCGTATAACAATAGCCGCTTTTCGTGGCTATTGTGCATTTTAGGCCCAAAAAAGGCCAAAAACAGCCTATTTTATAAGAACTTTTTCGCATAAACATCACCTATTTGGGTGATGTTTTGCGTTTAAATCAAAAAAACGGGCCAGGGATTAAATTCCCTAGCCCGTTTTTTGTTGCATAAGCCGCATGTATTCTTTCTTCACACAATCTGAAACAATCCCTAGCGGCTTGGTTTCCCCAGACACTCGCATGAGTGCCTGAACCATTTTCCAAATATCGCTAGAAATTGTTACATTGCCTAATGATTTGCGCTGTTTTATTGTTGCCATAATGAGATTATACCAAAGTGTTTACACCTGTCAACACTTGATTGAACGTAATTTAATCATGTGATATAGTGTAACCAGATAAATTACTATTGACTTACCATGATATAATCGCGTCGCGACGCGATTTATAGACTTGGTCTATTTTCACAAAAAACTTAAAAGGATGGTGTTCAAATGGCTCAAAATAGATTGAAGATTGAAATGAAAGATGCTCAAGGCAAGCCTACAGGCATAGGCGGTAAAGTTGCAACTCCTGATGGGGCTGCTATTGATAGCTTTTTCGCGGCTGTGCAGGGTGTAACTCAAGGTTTGGGATTGGAAGGGGCAAGCTATTCGCTGCCAACCGTGCTTGAAGTTACGGCTGTTCCATACGACAAAACGAAAGGTGAGGCGCGCTCCCAAAAATGGGCGATTGTTGCTTTAAATTCTTTGGGCAATAAAGAAACTCATTATATTCCCGCGGCGGATTTTGATTTACTGCCTGGCGCATCGGATGCGGATATTACAGCCGCACCGTTTGCTGATTTAGTTGCTAAGTTTGAATCATTGTTTGTTGACGCGGCGGGCGGGGCGTTGAAGGTTGTGAAAATCAAAAAAGCCCGTAATTAGGCTTTTCACGGTATCACTGATTCAACTCTTTAATTTTAAAGGGCTGAATTAGTGATACCGTTTTTTTTGTTACAGGTGATTATGAGATTAGAATTAGGGGCGAATACCAAAAATGAAATAGATAAAAGCAAGGGCTTATTCGTCTATTTTAACGTCCCTCATGACACGCCAGAAATTCGGCAAAATATCAGGGGCTTAATTTTGTGTTTGGCGAAGGCCCGTTATTATGTGGTTAATAATGAGAAAGATGTAGGCTATAAATATACCGCCAGGGCATTAGACGGAATTGAGGTACATTTTATGAGCGACGAACTGCTAAACAGGGGCGTGAACAGCCTCATTGAAATTGAATTTACGCTGAAACATTTTTTAGCTCAAATGGCGGATAAAAAAGACATTCAATTTTTTATTGATAAGCCCGCGGAGCCTGCTCTTTTAGAAGATGGCTCTTGGGACATGACGGATAATAAATCAATTGAGACGGGGCGAACCTCAAATTTAGAGGTGGGGAGCTTGTTGGAAACAAACAGTATTACGGACGTATTGAAAATAGCTATGCTGGATGACGGAACGATTGGTTTTCCTGACATTAACCCCTTTAATTTGGAGTCAAAATTAGATGACATTAGGACTGACATAAACGAAACAAAAGTTCACTTCACAAATGACTTTACTGATTTAATAAATTGGTTTGCTAGTTCATTTCGTGAGGGGGTTTGGAATCCAATTAGCTTAATAAATAATCCAATAGGCAAGCTAACATTTTATCAAATGGTATTAGACACATTCAATGACACTCAAAAAAGCTACGTAAGTGTAACAATTCCGCTTTGGGGTACTGTTAGTGTGCCTTATTGGGTTAAGCAGCACAGTTTTATTGATAAAATGAATCAAAATTTTAGTACAACATTTAATGAGGAGTTTGATGCCAATACGGATTTAGCTAAGAATAGTTATCTTCGCTCACTTAATACTTGGCTAACTGTTGATTGGAAGGCATTTAGCGATTACTTTTTAGACATAAGGGATTATCTAATGGGTATTGATAATTCATTGAAACTAACTGACAACACAGGCATAGCAACCGTTGTATCCGACAATATGATACTAGCAAACAACAATATCATCATTGTAGCTAAGAACATTGCAGGTAGTTTCATGTCAAGTGTCGCAAGCAATGGGTTAGGCAATGGTAGCTACTTTGTTGACTTTAATGTATGGTATACCACAACATGGCTTAATTTTGAGAACATTATGGCTGCTATAAGAGATTGTATATGTGCTATTCCTACAGCGTTCATAAATGGCAATGGGAGTAGCAAATTAGATGACTTAAAGGACACTATCAAGCTAGGAAGTGACAACACTAATACGAACCTAAGTGGTATAAACACTACTATAAGCACATTACAGCTATCGCCTACCATAAACAATAATACCGTAGTTACCCCGTCTACTGTAGCCAATACCAACACGATTAACGTTGCGCCGTCTAACCCTACGATAACGGTACAACCGTCTACGGTGAATCCTACTATCAACAATCCTATTACGGTACAACCTTGTAAGCCTATCATAATGTGTGGTAATGGCAGTAGCACTACTACAAAACCACTACAAGACATTGCTGACCAGATTAAGAATCTTGTTGATTTAACTAAAGACAACGGTAGTGACACTGTAGATAACGGAGATGGCACTTATACCACTACTCCTAAACCTACAGTACCTAATCCACCAGTAGACCACTCACAACCACCAGTAGACATCAACAAACCGATTAACTCCGTGACTGGTAAGCCTGCCTTGCTAGACCCTGTCACAGGCAAAGTACTACCTTATGACCCTGTCACGGGTAAAGTCATCAATTCTACTGTTAATAATCCGTTGGAAGATGGTTACACCGAAAACCCATATTACAAGAATTTAATCAAACCTTCTACCTCACATGACGCAAAATGCGGTTTTACATACAAGATGTTGATTGACACGGCTGACTATTTGGAAGAAATGGCACTATATGGTGCAGTGGCGGGTAACGCTGCAATCGCAATGGGCATAACAGCAATTGATATAGCGAATGGCGTAACCACAGTAGCAACAATTATTGGCACAATTCTTTCGGGCGGTACAGGTATGCCAGTTGCAGTTAGCGTAAATTTGATTAAAGCTAAGGGAGTTGACCTGGTTAAGCAACAGGGCGCTAAACTTACTACTATGTATGTTGTTGATGGCAGTATGGCAACATTATACGCGCTAAGTCAAACAATACGTAATAATGCTGACGAGATAGCATGTGACAGTGGTATGATAAGCAATATGAACAAGACTAAAATATTCACATTACTTGGCACTATGCTAACAGGTAATCCGTCTGCCTATTTTGCCTATGAAGCATTATCTGATGTTTGGGATTATAGCAATGCTAGTGACCAATTCGCTAACATTATTGATATGAATGACTATAAAGCCTATTGCCCTTGTCCATTAACGGGGTTGTTTTGTGGTCATTTTTGGAATGGAGTAACAGGCAATGGGGAGAAACATCTTTATTTGGAAAGTGATGGGGTTACGGTGGCTGGCACAAGTACCTCTAAAGATTTGTTTGGTTCTTTGTATGAAAGTGAAATAGTGAACGGCTTAATTGATGTAAACAACGAATTGGCAGCAGGCGGGACATTGCATGTAACATCACATACGGGTTTCCCTGACAGTGGATTTACCATGTCAACGAACATTGAGGGAACTGAGGTTTATTTTGGTACGCCAGTTCAGACATTTACCCGACAATGAGAAGAAATGTAATCATCATCAAAAGAAGTGAATCGGCGTTGGAGGCGTTGCTTGATAATGCAAACGCTGACAAGGCCGCGTTGCAAGCGGAAATTGATGGCCTTGACGGGCAAATTACGACCCTAAACGCTGACAAGGCCGCGTTGCAAGCGGAAATTGATGGCCTTGACGGGCAAATTACGACCCTAAACGCTGACAAGGCCGCGTTGACAAGGCCGCGTTGCAAGCGGAAATTGATGGCCTTGACGGGCAAATTACGACCCTAAACGCTGACAAGGCCGCGTTGCAATCACAAATTGACGACCTTAACAGCCAAGTGGCAACGCTGACCGCGACGAACGCAAGCCAAGCGGGTCAAATTTCAAGCCTGACATCAAATAACGCGGCCTTGACTACAGCCAATGCAAACCAAGCAAGCCAAATTAGCAGCCTGACATCAAATAACGCGGCCCTGGTGCAAAAATTCCCCTTCACGGGGCATTGGTGGAATGGGCTAACTGGCACAAATGAACGGCATTGGTATTTATCGCAATCAGGCGATACAATTACGGGCAATTACACTAGCAAGGACCTTTTTGGGACTATTTTTGCATTTAATATTGTGATATGCACGGTGTCAGCCACCAATTTATTGGGGGCAAGTGGCACAATGATTCAGACAGCACCAACGGCGGGGGCAACGCAAAACTTTTCATTTGCCGCCAATAGTAACCGTACGCAATTGAGTTATGCCAACGGGAATTATACGAAAGTTTAGTCTGCGTGCTGTCTGTTCCTTAGCGCAATGGGTGATGATTGATGATTTACATTAAGTACAATTTTGACTCATAATGGCGGGCAATACACTAAACAATGAGCTACGCGGATGATGTCAACATAACGGATGCAAGCCCGATAGAACGATATTTAGCCATTCCCGTTCCAAACAGCGCGGCGGCGCGGGAAAATGCCCTGGGTGCATGGTTTACTTTGGCTGATGGATGGCGATATGGGGCGGAGGATGAGTCCGCTTTATCGCAATGGCATGAAAATAATCAGGCTGATTTTATAGAAAGTTTGGGGGGGAATGAGGCTGCTTTGCAGGCGGAGATTGATGCGCTTGAGGCTCAAATTGTGACCCTGACGGCGGAGATTGCCGCGCTCAATGCCCCAAAATCCATAACCATCTATAATTATAATGCCACTAACCGTTATGGTAAGGTGTGCTTTTGGGCGAATCACGTAGGAACAGCCGAAATTATACGAATTGGCGATACGGCGGCTATTGAGACGGGATTATATCTTTATGGAGACCGCTTAGAGGCGAATGGCGCGGCGATACTCATGGGCTTAAGCGGATGGCATTATTGGCAATTCAAGAAAAGCAGTGGTAGCCTGACCGCATGGATAAATGGGGGCATGGCGGCTGGTTCTACCATTGCCCCAGCCGCCATGACTGCCGTGTTGCAATTAGGCGGAATTTCGACTATAACCACGTCATTCGATACAAGTGTTGTTAACCCTCCGCCAACAAGGGAGACATAACCATGACGGGCTATTGCATGAAGTGCAAGTCTAAGCGAGAATTAAGAGAGGCAAATGAAGTGACCATGAAGAATGGACGCAAGGCGATGCGCGGGGCGTGTGCGACCTGTGGCGCGGCGGTGATGGTCATAACGGGGAAATGACGCGAATGACGGGGCGATTGGTTCAATTGCTACAGTGTTGGCATAGGTTGCCTGCGGGAACGGAGGGGATTGTCTCTGGCTCTAATCAGCAGGGGTGGGTGGTGGTGTTTGGGTGTGTATCAATCACGCTGAATTTTGCTGATGAGGGCGTGATTTATCGCTTGGTGTGTGAGGGAAAATGAGGTTTATGGTGATTGAACGCCATTTATGCCCAAAATGTAGCGGGCTAGGGATTACCCGCCATCCTTTGTGGGATAAATTTTGGGCGGTGAGCAAGCTGGGGACGGTGGCTGAATTGCAGACTTTCATGGCGGATAATGGGGCGGCCAATGTGGTTGCGGAGGCGATGCCCTGTGCCAAGTGCGGCGGGACGGGGCATGATGACCGCGAAATTAGTTTAAGCGAGGCTTTAGCCAAGCTGGGGGAGGCGCATGGATGCAAAGGGCTGGGCTGAGATTGTGATGATGCTGTTTATTGGAGGTCTTGGGCTGAAAGAGGTGCTTGCCCAGTGGCAAGCCTATCAGCAAAAGCGGGGCGAGAAACTCTTAGACCATGAATTGGCGGGGGAGGCGAAGGCGATAAATTATATTATTGAGCAGTCGGAGAAATATCGCCTACAGGTGGAGGATTTACAGAATAATAAGTTCGCTCAGATGCGTGAAGATATGGCTAAAATCGTTGACCAGATGGCCCCATGTGCGAATTTGCTCAAAGAACTGTTGGTCAACCGCGAAAAGACAGAAAAGTTGTCGCATGAAATCCTCATGAGCAATCAAACGCAAAACGAAATATTAAAGCTGATTGTGGGGAAGCTGCGGATTGATATGCGTAAAATGGATACGTCAGGCCAATTAGATGACATCATCACGGCGGCTCTGACCGATACGGGCAACCATAAGCGGCCCCGTGAACACTCTGAACAGTGGCGCAGCGGCGATAATGAATAAAACAGCCCCATGCAGCTTTGCATGGGGCTGTTGTTATTCATGTGAGACCCCGACCCTGTGCGTGCTGTCTGTTACTCAGTGCCTTGTGGTATAATGAGTAACAAGGGGAGGGAAAAAACATGAAATTACGTATGCTAAAGATTGTTGTTATAATGGGGCTTTGTGTAATATTGTGTCCTATTTCGTTTTACATAAAGCGCATGACGGGCGTAGACGTAGCTGATATATTTGATAGATGGATTAATGCTTTTATGCTGATTGGATACCTAGGGTATTTTTTGTTTATGTTCATTGGGTTTTATGAGGATGAGGGCGTAAGGCGAATATTGAGGGTCATGTGGGTTGTCGGGCTATTCTCTGGCATACAGGAGATTGAACATGGCCTAAGAAGATGGGGGTATCATTTGCCTTGCATTTGTACAATGGGGCAAATGTTTTTTGTGGTGCCCCTTATCTACTACTGGCATAAAGGTGGCTTTGATGACCTCTTAAACACGCCAGAACCACCCACAGACACGCCAGAACCACCCACAGACACGCCAGAACCACCCCAAAAGCCCAATAAACCCAACAAATGAGCAACAGCCCCACTATACGGTTACAGTAACAATTACAACTATCCTGAGCAATACCCTACGACTACCCTACGCTTGCGTTAAAGGGGATTGACAAAATGTGTGTCCTTATGCTATACTGCTTGCTATGGAAACCAGAGACGAAACAGTAAAAAAACCTAATAGACGGTCAATATACATTATCCCTGAGATTTACTCGCCTGCCTTGGCCATGGCTAAACGTCAAAAGGTAAGTCTCTCGTCAGTGGTAACTATGTTGTTGAGAATGTGGCTTGATGGTAAAGTTACACCTCAACTTGCAGAAATACCACCCCAATAGAAAACATCAGGGTATTCCCCCTGTGTTGATAATTTTATAACTGCCGCACCCCCCCACGCCTTAGTCAGCAACGGGGGTGCGGCCACTCAGTCACAGCATGACGACCCGAAGGAGGTCTATACAATGAGCATTTTTGATTCTAGTACCCCCGCCCTAAGTGGGCAAAAAGTCCCATGTGATGTGGGCAATTCCCATGATTTATCCCTCGGTCCCGCGCCTTTTGAGCCAAAGTATCATGAATATACTGAGGCAGACACGGCGGCCACACTCGCTGAATTAGCGCAATTTATCAGCCCTGGGTATCAACTGAATATGAATGGTCAATCGGTGCGCGGCGGGCGGAAGTTATCGCCGGTGGTATCTGGTAATCCCCACAAAGATGCTGATTATAAGCGATTACGGGAGTCTCGTGAGGCTGGTTGTGAACGGGCATGCGGGATGGATGCGGGGCCAAAGTTGCCCATTTGCACCAAGTGTTTCATCAATCTCCATGCGGGCAAATGGACGGGCGATGTGGCTAATGGGGAGTTTAACTTCGGCCATGGCGATAATTGGCATAAAAATTTCACCCTCGCCAGTAAAGTTCGGGGCTGGATAAAGCCTAGCGAGTTACCCAATGGGTAAGCCATTGGGTAACTCTGAACGTCTAAAGCTGAATCAAGACAGTAGGATAATTGACAGCCATGAATGGTCAACCCTATTAGACAAAATAGACAGCTTTTCGTATCGGGGTATCGCCATGCGAAAGGAAACGCGGCGGGGATATGAGTTCTGGTACGCTTTTAAGAAAGTGAACGGGCGAACTAGAAAGATTTATTGCGGGAAAAAGTATGAGTTTTACGGACTGCAATATTTCGAGGGGCTTTATAAACGATTTGAGGAAATGAAATAAAAACCACGCGGCAAAAGGCGCGTGGCTTGTGAAGAAACAATCAATAACCTGGACAGTTATTAAGGGTTAGTGGAGCGAGTGCAATTGTACCCGCCCCACTAACCCCACGCAAAAAGACATGTTTACATCAAACGAATCAGACCAATTTAAGAAGCGGGGCCAATGGCTAAAAGCCAATCCACCCACAATTCAAGTCTCACGATTTAATTTAATCTTTGAGATACGCGGGCATGAACAGGCGGAACAATTTCAGGATAGATTACAGCAAATGTCTGAAAAGGAAGTGCGGCAATTGCATAAGAGTTTCGCTTCCCGACCAAAACTTTTACGTAGGGGGAATGGGTAGTTATGGCTAAAAAATTGGTAGGACGGGAAGGGAAGGCATTTATTGCGCCTGTGGTGACGGGGAAAAGTGGGAAGGGTCTACCTATTTCCCGTACCACGCGCAAACAAGCAACCGCCCAAAAGGTATTGGCTCTCAATTTGGCGGTAGACTTTAGAACACCTGAATTGACCATAAGCCCCTATACGCCTAACGAATTATACCGAGTTTTGCGGCGGTTTGGCTATCGGTGGGTGGGCAATGTTTGGCAACGTGAATACCCTGATTGGGTGAAGGTGAGTTGATGACTAACCTCGACCAGATAGTAGCCAAAACAGTGCAAATGCAAAAAGTGACCGAGCTAGGGCTTTTAGGCATGACGCTCATTGAGGCTTTGCCCATTACGGGTGAGGCTCGCCCTGAATGGATGCGAAAATACGGCAAAGTGGCATGGTTTCGCTTTGATGACATGATTAAATTGTCTGACAATCTAAAGTCATTAGATGGACAGATAATTAAAAAGCATTACCTTGTTCAGATATTGGATAAGTTTTTATGCCTAGATTGCGGCAAGGCTTGGAAAGGCCAGCCGCGCAAGCCTTGCACTAACTAACCATAAACAAAAAATAGCCCCTGAATGATGAATATCAGGCGGGGGCTATTTTTATACCTAGAAATATGACGATAATTGACGACATCAAAAGCAGAATAGACCTGGTGGATTTTGTGGGCGATAAGGTCACGCTCAAAAAGTCAGGCAACAGCTTTACAGGCTTTTGCCCCTTTCACACTAACACAAAAACGCCCTCATTTGCGGTGTTTCCCCATACCCAAACATGGAAATGCTTTGGCACATGTAATGAAGGCGGGGATATATTTGATTATGTGATGAAGGAACAAGGGCTGAATTTTGTCGAGGCCATGCGGCTGTTGGCGGATAAAGCCAATATTTCATTGGATAACTCACCTGAAGCAGTGGCGCACCGCCAACGGCAAGCGGATGAACGGGAGATTTATGCTATGGTGGCTAATTATTACGTTATCGCCATGCATAATTCACCTGAAGCCTTAGCCTATTGGCAGGGGCGGGGTTTTGATGAAAAGATGATAGCGAGTTTCTCACTGGGTTATTCTGACGGGAAGCTCACTGAACATTTAACCCGTTTGGGTGCCATTCCTTTGGCTTTACAGTTGGGGCTATTGGGCAAAGATGAAGAAACGGGGCGGGTCTATGATGCCATTCCTAAACGGTTCATGGTCTATATCATTCATGACAAAATCGGACGGGTGTTAGGGTTTGAGGGGCGCGCCCTCGACCCAGACCGTGAGCCGCAACATAAACGATTAGGCGATAAACAGATTTGTCATTTGCGGCCAAACCGTAACCATGACGTGTTGGTGGTGACTGAGGGGCGCGCCGATGGGCTGACTTGGGCGCAGTGGGGTTTCCATAGCATGTCGTTGGGCGGGTTGAATACGGCGGGCTTGGATAAAGCCGAGTTGAAACCTTACAAAACGATTTATTATGTGCCTGACCAAGATGAACCAGGGCAAAAGAATATTGATAAAATTGCCCCTTTCTTTTGCCCGTTGACTCGCATTGTGAAATTAACCGACATCTGGTTTTGGCTGACCAAAAAACAGCCTAAAGATAGTAACGACCTCTTAAAAATGGGGCTAACCAGCGAGCAGGCCAAAGGGATGTTGACGGAGGCCAAACCGTATCTTAATTTTTTGATAGAGCGCACTACCTTAGAGCAGGGTGAGGCCAAAGATGAAATGCTTAAGGATATATTCATCTTGCTTAAGGGGCTTGATAAAATGCCCTTTATGCGCTATAAAAAGCTGGTGATGAAATCTTTTGATATGTCATTAACCGAGTTTAATGAATACTTCAAAGATGACGGTGAAGTTAAAGAGGAGGAGGTTGATTTACGCTCAGATAAACAAATGTATCGGGTTATTCAAGGGTGCATGGTTTTTATGAATGACGGGGCCTATAAGTTGGTGGAGGCGGTCATCAAAATTGAGCGTTTGATTGTGCGGACGGACGGTGGCGAGAATGTGACCAAATTTTTTGAATTGGCTTGTACCCGTTCTAGTGGCGTAAAATTACAGCCTGCTTACGTAGAGGTAGAACAATTTGATAGCCTGAAATGGATACGGCAAAATTGGCCGTTTGTGGCCCTGAACGCGGCGCGGGGCGTGAGAGAACATTTGGTGGCGGCGATAACCATTATGAGTGATGGGAATTACAGCGAGAAAACGATTTATGAGCGCATGGGCTGGGCCAAAATTGGCGGGGAATGGGTCTATTTGAGCAAAGTTCCTTTGGGTATGACTGAAATTAGCGATGTGGAGATTGACCTAAAGCTGGGGCGAGACAGCACCACGATGGAACGGTATAACTTGCCTGTTGAGCCGCAACAGGTGAAAGAGGCGATAAGGGCTAGTTTGGGTTTATGGGAAATGGGGCTAGGTGACGATATGTTGATGATGACGGCCATGGCCTATATTGCGCCCATGAAACCGTTGCTTAATCCGTCATTTACCTTAGTGATTGTGGCACGAACAACCTCATTCAAAAGCACGAAAGGGGCGTTAGCCATGTGCCATTTTGGGGATTGGACGGGGCGCGACGGCTGGAAGTTTTTGCCCTGCTCATTCAAGCGCACGCCCTTTAGCACGCTGAAAAATGCGAGCGTGGCGCAAGATAGTTTAATGGTCATTGATGATTATTACCCGCGTGAAACTCGCAAAGAAACGGATGAACAGCTTGAAACGGCCAGTAATATCATTCGTTTGGCGGGTAATAACGATGGACGGGAACGGCTGGCGAATGGGCGGAGGTTTCAAGCGACAACGGATAAAGTGCGTTGCTTAAGCATTATTTTGGCGGAGGAAGTGCCTGGCGTAAATCAAAGTGCTTTGGCACGGATTATCAGCGTGAAGGCGCGCTCATGGTCTAATGAAACCGAAGATTCGCCTGAATTGGTCAAATTTAAGGAAAAATTGACCGAAGCCCAAGAGCAGACCGCGCCCCTGTTGCCCCATGCTATGTCTGCTTTTATCTACTACCTTAAGGAAAATTGGGAAGATATTAAAGAGGATTTAGCGGAACAGGTCAAGGAACATACCCATTACTTCAATAAAAGTTCTTATGCCCGACAGCCCGAAGCCTTCGCCCAATTGATGACGGCCATTGATGTTTGGCTGGCCTTTGCAGTGGAAACGGGCGCGATTAACCTGAATGAAAGTGCCTCTTATCGGGACATGGCGAAGAAAACACTCTTACGGGTGATGTTGAAACACAATGAAATTATATCAGGTGGCGACCCTGTAATTATTTTTGTTGATTTGCTGAAGGAAAATCTGGGCCGTAGCGATTGGTACGTTGCGAAAAACATGACACTGTATAACGACAATGCAACTGCCGATAAAAATTATACAGTTAAGAGCAGTTACGAAGATGTACCGCATGGGGTTAAGTTGGTTGGATTTATCAATCAGGCACAAGAGGAATTTTGTTTGTACCCCATTTATGCCCGTGCGATTTTTGAAGGCGATTATGAGGGCAAGAAATTCCCTCTCAGCAAGCGTAATGAATTGTATGCTAGGTTGCGTGAAGGTGGCGTTTTGAAAGAAATAGCAGTGCGCTGGATTGCTGGTAAATCCACTGCTGAACATGTCATGGTCTTTGACCTTAAGGCTATTTATCCCGAACTTTGCCCCAAAAAAGAGGCAAATCAGTAATTTTCTCAAAAAAATTACCATGTGCAAAACGCATTTATGCACATAAAAAGTCTAAGAGTCTTAGGTGTAATATAAAAATTCATTTCTAGTAGCTAAAGAGGCTGCTTAATTAAAATGTACATAAGGGTTTTTAAATTTGTAATCCTAAGACTCTAAGGCTTTTCATGTGCATAAAAGAATTGACACGACAATGGGCAAATTATCACAGTTCAATCAACAACAAAAACAGCTTGAAATAGAAACGGTTACGGTAGAAAAAAGTGAACCGTCCCTAGAGGTGGTGACATCACAAGCCATTGTAATGCCCCAACTTGGAGAATATCCCGTAACGATTGCATGGGCTGATGGGGCAAAAAGTTATAATTCTGAAATTGACTTGTTAGAGGCATGTTTACAGCACGCTCCTGATTTGGCCTGGTATTGCCACTTCTTGAATTTGGCGAAACCTTACATCTTAGAACGGTCAAGAAAGCGCAGGGGGATAAAGTGAAAACGGTCATTTATGTACGGGTTTCATCACAAGAACAGGTTAGCGGCTACAGTTTGGACGCGCAAACGGAGCTTTGCAAAAAGTGGGCCAGCGAGCAGGGGCATGAAGTCATTGAGGTTTTTGTTGAGCAAGGGCAATCAGCGCGAACGGATAAGCGGCCTATGTTCATTCAAGCCATAAATTTTGTTCGTGTCGGTGGGGCGGAGGCGATTTTGGTTCACAAGTTGGACCGCTTTGCCCGTAATTTGCAGGATTATCTAGGCTATCGCCACTTACTAGAAAAATCAGGCTCTCGCTTGCTGTCTGCCAGTGAGCCATTTTTGAATGATGACAGCCCCGAAAGTCGCATGGTGGCTTCAATTATTGGGGCGGTGGCTGAATACACCAGCGATAACATTGGGCGGGAGTCTCGCAAGGGGCGCGCTCACATGGCGCGGTCAGGCACTTGGCATGGCTCAATTCCCCCCATTGGCTATAAACGGGTGGATAAAAAGCTGGTGATTGATGATGACAAGGCGGAAGTAGTCCGCCAAATGTTTCGGGATTATGCAACAGGTAAACATACGTTAGAAAGTTTGGCGAAAGGGCTACTGGGGAAAAATGGGAAGCCCATGTATACCTCACAGTGCGTTGCAATTTTGCGAAATACGCTATACATGGGGAAATACGATTATAAAGGGGAGACCTTCATTGGCGACCATGTGCCATTGATTGATGAGGAAACATTTGAAACAGTACAAAATTTGCTAGAGGAGCGCAATTCGGGCGGGGTGGTTAAGCGTCATTTTTGGTTATTGACGGGCTTATTGTGGTCAAACAAGTATCAAGTTGTCATGCAAGGGGTTATGGCCAAGGGTAAGTTTGGCTACTATTTCGCTAAAGATTATTACATTAGGGCGGATGATATTGAGCAAAAAGTAGTTAAGCTATTAGATTGCTTAACGGGTCAAACGGATTTTTGCCCTGATTATCTGCACATGGCCTTAAAAGTTTCCCCTAATTTGGGGCTAATTTATCGGGTTTTGCTGTCAGATAATGCCCGCCGTGATTTTTTGAATTTGGTTTTTCAAATTAAGGGCATTACGGTTAGTGGCAATGCGATTATTGAAAAAGTTTACTTGAAAACAGGATTTCGTTTTATAGCCAATGCTGTATAATTGGTTCGAGTACATTTATTAGCACAAATTTTAATCGGAATTTTTTCGCATAACAACCGCCTATTTGGGCGGTTGTTTGCGTTTAAACCGTTGACACGAAACGAGGGCGAAAACTTATAGGAGTTACGCAAAAATGGCTGATTGGGGCTAAATCCAGAATTTATTCTGGCTACCATCGGCATAATTTTTTGCCCTTATAAGGCTTGAAGCCTTATAAGGGCTGCCGCAGAATTTATGCTCACCTACTTATATTTCTCATTTGCCCTCATTAAACATCTCTGTTATGATAACCTTTGTCGGGGGTTTACCCTACAGTAACGCTATTTATGCGACTTGAGATGAAAGATGTCGCGCCCAAAAAGGGGGGAGTTATGAAACAAATTCACCTACGTTTTATTTACACAATCACTCTTTTTCTGCTGAGTGCAGGGCCAGCCAATAGAGGATAGCACAACTTATGTCGTGGCTACAAGCGAAGTAGGATTTGATACTTTTTTCAGTGGGATTTCTCCCCTACCCGAAATGCAAGTAGTTACCGAAACATTACGTAGTTCATTCATAAAAGAGCTACGGGCCGAGTTTAGTATCCAAAGAACTTACTTGCCGTTGATTGTTAAACAAAACTAATCCTGCGGTAAATTTTTTGACCTGTGCAATTAAACGTGTTTACAGGAGTGCCACATCTAAAGCCGTGGCACTCCTGTATGTTTGACCAGTTGAGTTTTATTCATAGGACTTACGCAAAAATCGCGGAGTTAGCACGCCCTCGTGCTAACAGTGACACACGAGGGCGTGTGTCACTCCTCAAAATGAACGGTCGCCCTCGTGCTAACAGTGACACACGAGGGCGTGTGTCACTCCTCAAAATGAACGGTTTTGCGTAAGTCCTAATTCATTTAGTTTTTACAGTAATTGAGGTAAACTCCCATGCTACTTAGCCCATCAAAAAATTTAATGTCCCATTTGACGGCCAATAATCAGCCACCCACCTGGTTAGAGCAAACGATAGATACCGTCACTCAGGCAGTGACTTGGCTGAAAAAAATCCCGTCGCACTCGCAGAAAAGGCAACTCATCACTCAGTTAAACCAGGAAGCCCCCCCCTTAACACGCACCACGAAATTCATGAATTGGCTCAAAACAGGCGAAACCACCCCTTTGCCTGACAACAAAATTACCAAACGTAAGATAGGGGCGCAACAAACATTTTTAGTCTCCACCACTGCCTTAATCTTCTCTTCTTTAGGGGCGATAGGCTCGCCCTTTTTTTACGTTCTCGGTGGTATCTCGTTAGTTTTCGTTAGTATTCCCATCTGTCTCATAGGGCTGCGAGATTTACGACAAGGTAAAATCAATATCAACACGTTATATTTAGTCATAATGGGTGGCCTGGCGACGACGAGCAATTTCTGGGTGGGGAATTTCAGCATGTTTATTTATGCCATTTCCGAAAAGATGACCCTGCTTGCCAGTGACATGAGCCAGAAAGAGTTGATTGATGTGTTTAAGGTTCACCCCGATTTTGTGTGGGTGCTGGTTGAAGGGGTGGAGGTGCGCCAACGTTTTGAAACCTTACGAATTGGTGATATTGTCGCCGTTCATGCGGGGGAGATGATTCCTGCTGATGGCACGGTCGTCGCGGGTATGGCTACCGTTGACCAACATGTGCTAACGGGTGAGGCGCAACCTGTGGAAAAAGAGGTCGGGCAGCCCGTTTTTGCCACCACCGTGCTGTTATCGGGGCGGCTGCAAATTAAGGTGGAAAAAGCAGGTGGTGATACCATTGTGGCGAAAATCGGCCAAATATTGAATGATACCGCCGATTTTAAGTCTAGCGTGCAAATGCGTTCACAAGAATTATCAGACCGTACAGTTTTGCCGACCCTGATTTTAGGCGCGGTGAGCCTGCCGATTGTGGGCGTGAATGGGGCGTTGGCGGTGGTTTCAGCCCACTTTAAGGCTAAATTGAACGCCACTGCGCCATTGAGTGCCTTAAACTATTTTAAGGGCGCGGCGAAACAGGGCATTTTGTTTAAAGATGGCCGTTCCTTAGATTTGCTTTATAGCGTGGACACGATTGTTTTTGATAAAACGGGGACGCTGACGCAAGATGAACCCAAAGTGACGCAAATTCATCTCTTTGCGTCCGATTACCGCGAGGCAACCATATTACAATATGCGGCTTCTGCTGAAACCAAACAGACTCACCCCATTGCCAAAGCCATTTTACGGGCCGCCCGACAGGAAGAATTAAGTTTACTAACGCTTGATAACGCCACCTATAAGCTAGGTTATGGGCTACAGGTGGTTATCGGCGAGCAAACGGTGCGGGTGGGTAGCTTACGCTTTATGGAGTTGGAATCGTTGCCTATTACGGCGGAGATAACGGCGCAGGTTACGCAATGTAGCGAACAAGCCCACACCATGATTTTAGTGGCGATTGACCAAACCATTATCGGCGGGATTGAATTGGCGGCGGCCTTACGCCCTGAAGCCCGTCAGGTGGTGCAACAATTACGCCAATTGCCGCAAATTAAAGCCATGTACATCATCTCTGGCGACCATCAAACGCCCACGCGCCAACTCGCCCAAGAGTTAGGCATTGACCATTATTTTGCCGAAACCTTACCGCAACATAAAGCAGAATTGATTGAGCAGCTCCAGCGCGAGGGCAAATCCATTTGTTACATTGGTGACGGCATTAACGACTCCATTGCCTTACGGACGGCATTAACGACTCCATTGCCTTACGTAAGGCGCAGGTTTCTGTTTCCTTACGAGGAGCTTCAACGGTGGCAGTGGATACGGCGCAAATTGTCTTAATGGACGGTAATTTAGAGCAATTACCTGCCCTATTTAACATTGCCCAAAGTTTCCATAATAACATTAACCTCATGTTTGGCGTGACAGTCGCGCCCATGATTGCGGGAATTGCTGCCGTTTTCTTGCTTAATTTTGGGCTAGTGTCTATCATTATCATTAACAAATTTGGCCTCATCGGAGGAATTACGGTGGCGATGTTACCCACCTGGCAGCCGCTACCTAAAAATAAACTTAACTTAATTACAATGGAGAAACATAATGACGGAACTATTACCACCTGAAACCGCCGATTTTCCGATAAATTGGCAAGAAGCTGAAGATGAACAAAAATTTTGGAGTTTCTATGGCAATTATATGCCTGAACCTTTTACGCCTATCGAAAGGGATATAATTACCGCCATATACAAGTTGGAATAAAGCCTTTGCTTATTTCCAAGTGGGGCAATCTCAGACCCGCTTTTTTAATGGCTATTATTACGAAGGATTAACGGACACCCCGACTCTTTCGGCGGCTGACGTAGAAACCTTGAAAAAGGAAAAAATCGCGCCGCTTTCTAGGCAATATCTTACGCAAAATTTACCTGATAACGTTTCATTTGAGGCTTGGGAGGAGGCTTGGCTGGCGGAGGTTAAACAACATTTGACCGCCCTAGATAACCTTAACCTCGCGCAACCATTGCCCCAATTGTTAGATTGTTTAGCTGAAACGCTGCGGCGATATGGTCGTATTTCTGACCTTCATGCCATGCAATTTCCCATTTTGGTGATGATTGTGCATGAATTTGAACAATTTTATCAAGATTTATTCGGTCAAGAGGGCCTGTCCTACCATCAATTGCTGCATAAAAATGAAACCCATGCCGTTAGGGGCAATCGGCAATTATGGCGATTGAGTCGGCAAATCTCGCAACAGCCGACCATCAAAGAACTTTTCTTAACGGCTTCCCCTGATGACCTAATGAATCAGCTATCGGCCACCACCGCAGGCCAAGCCATCTTAACAGGCTTAAATGATTACCTGAGTCAACATGGTAAACAAAGCGAATTGATGTTACATGTTTGTTACCCCTCATGGCGCGAAGACCCTGCGCCTGTTATCCTTAACCTTAAAGCCTATCTGACTCAAAGTGAGCGTGATTTTGAGGCTGAACTAAACCACCAGCACCAGCAACAAGCCGAAGCCCTCGCAGCAGTGCGCGCCCAATTAGCCACCTACCCCGAACCTGTGCGGGAACAATTTGAAACTTTGTTGCCAAATGCCCAAAAAGCGGCCTACATGTTAGATGAGCATACCTATTGGATGGAATTGGCCCCCAATTATCACGCTCGCCAAGTCCTATTACCCGTCGGGCGCGCCTTGCAAAGTATGGGGTGTATAGCCCACCATGAGGATATTTTCCATTTACATTTAGCCGAGATTCACGCCCTAGCCGAAAATCCTACCTCACAAGAAAGCCTCATAACTGCACGTAAGGCAGAACTGGCGCACTTTAAGCAACTGACACCGCCGCCATTTCTGGGCGATTTTCCCACCGAGATGCCGCCCGCGAATTTGGTCATGGATATTCTTTATGCCACGTTAGGGATGCCCTTGCCCCCCTCTGAAATTCCCGATATATTGGTAGGTTATCCCGCTTCGTCAGGCATTGTAATTGGCCCCGTTAAAATTCTCCACTCCATTAATGAAGTGGCTAAATTAACCCCTGGCGATATTTTAGTTACCAGCATGACCACCCCCGTATGGACACCTGCTTTTGCCCATGCCGCAGGCGTTATTACCGATAGTGGCGGTATGTTAAGCCACCCCGCGATTGTGGCGCGTGAAATGGGTATTCCCGCCGTAGTCGGCACGGGAACAGCCAACGGTCAAATGGTGGAGTTGAATGGTACGACGGGACAAGTGAAAATTTTATAAAGATTACGCCCTGATAAGGTTTTGAAACTTTATTAGGGCGACCTAATTGTAATGGAGCGATATAATGACCAATAATACTTTTCCCCTGAATTGGCGACAGCCTGAAGATGAACAAGAATTTTGGCTGTTTTATGGCAGCTACATGCCCGAACCGTTCACCCCGTTAGAAATGGATACCATCCTTGCCACCTATATTACGGGATTTGACCGAGCCTTTACCTCCTTACAAGCGGGGCGGTATCGCGTACAGTTTATTAACGGTTATTGGTATGTGAATGTGAACGAAGTCCCCTCATTTACGGAGGAAGAAAAAGCCGCTTGGAAGCAAGAGAAATTTAATCCCCTCGTCGCGCAATATACGGCGCAAACGGGAACAATGGAGGCGTGGGTGCAGGCTTGGCCGGTAGAGGTTAAGCAACATTTAGCCGAAATGGATCAATTTGATTTTAACCAACCCTTGCCCCAACTCTTAACTTATCTTGATGATACCATTGACCGTTGTGCGCGCATTTCCTACCTGCACATGCAACATCAAGTCACCATGTTAATGGTGATGTATGACTTTGAGGCCATGTATCAAGATTTGTTAGGCCAGGACGCTCCCTCATTCCACCAATTATTACAAAACAATGAGACGTATGCCCTGCGAGCCAATCGGCAATTGTGGCAATTGAGCCGCAAAATTCAGCGTTATCCCCAAATTAAGGCACTTTTCCTGACCGTTCCCTTAACTGAATTACGCGCCCAACTTGGCGCGACGGCGGAGGGGCAGCCCATTTTAGCCGACCTCCAAGCCTATCTAACGGAATATGGCAAACAAAGTGAAGCCATGTTCTCCTTGCGCTCCCCCTCTTGGCGAGAAGAGCCGACTCCCGTTCTCCTAAACCTGAAAACCATGCTCACGCAACCTGACCGTGACCTCGACGCGGAAATTAGTCAGAAATTGCAACACCATGAGCAGGTGATTGCCGCAACCCGCGCCCAAATAGCCACTTATCCCCAGCCTGTAGTGCAACAATTTGAAACACTACTTACACAGGGGCAAAAAGCGGCCTATATTATGGACGAACATACCTATTGGATGGAAGCGGCCTTAAATCATCATCAACGCCAAATTGCCCTAGCGGTGGGACGGGCAT
Source organism: Chloroflexota bacterium (assembly GCA_020049115.1). Taxonomy (GTDB): domain Bacteria; phylum Chloroflexota; class Anaerolineae; order 4572-78; family J111; genus JAIFLK01. The sequence goes on from JAIFLK010000341.1 coordinate 28,634, forward strand.
TACAGGCCCGCGGCCAGATTACGGAAGTGAACGATGTCTTTTATTTCCATTTAGCCGAGTTACGCGACCTAGCTAATAATAACAGTTCGCAAGCTGACCTGGTGGCGCAACGTCAAGCCGACCTAGCCCATTACAAACAACTGACTCCGCCGCCATATCTTGGCACTTTCCCGTCAGGACATCCCCCCGTTAATCCCGTAATAGATGTAATGTCTCACCATGCCATGTTACAACGCCCTGTCCCGCCTACCGCAGACCCACAACTTTTATCAGGCTATGCGGCCTCCGCAGGTGTCGTGACGGGCGCAGTGAAAATTCTCCGTTCCGTGAGTGAAGTGGCTAAATTACAACCTGGTGACATTCTTGTCACCACCATGACCACGCCTGTTTGGACTTCGCTCTTTATGAATGTGGTGGGTATCATTACAGATAATGGCGGTATGTTAAGCCATGCGGCGATTGTGGCGCGTGAAATGGGTATTCCCGCCGTTGTCGGTACGGGGACGGCTTCCAAAATATTACATGACGGTCAGGTAGTAGAGTTAAATGGCACCACAGGCCAAGTGAAAATTTTATAAAGGGTAATAAAAACCACCTGTAAATAATTGGGGA
>JAIFLK010000292.1 GCA_020049115.1 Chloroflexota bacterium
GTAGGGGCAGGGCTTGTCCCTGCCCACAATGGGGGCAAGCACAAGGCATTGCCCCTACAAAATGCCAACGATTTTTTAATCGGTATAAACTCTATTATAGACAAGAAACGTTATTTAGATTATAATAGCCTAAGTTGGAGTAATTTACTGAAAAAATGAAGCATTTTGTAACCGTTTAACTAAGGAGATAACGTTCATGTTTAAAAGATTCGCCGCCGACGCGCTCGGCCTGAGTGATATAGGCTCAGTCATTAAACCTGCGGATTATGACAAAGTTGAGTCCGATGATTACGTGATGCATGAAGATGAGGAGAAAATTTTCTTCCTCATCAAATCCAAAACCGATGAATATTGTTTCACCAACAAAGCCCTCATTCATGTGGATGGCACGTCAGCCATGAGCAAAAAACGCACCCTGCGCCGCTTTGATTATGTAAATTACCTCATTCAAAACGCGGCCTTAGAAACGGCTGGCACAGTGGATTTAGACATTGAGCTAATGTTTAGCATGGGGCAACATAATTACACCATTAGTGTGAATAAAAAGTTCGTTGAGGAAGTAAAAGACCTCTACAAAGCTCTGATAAAAATTGGCTTAATTCAGCATGAAAACAGCAAAATGTTACAATATGCTCAAAAGAGCGTGGAATTAGCCTCGACCACCGTTCACCGCTCCTCCAGCACTGCGCCGATGGAAGCGCAATTTAACGCGATTAATGAATCGGCTTTTAATTGGCTGGCGCAATCTTACGAAAATTACATGGTTAAAGATTTCGGCTCAGTGTTTGAGAAGTTTATCAAAAATTAAGGAATCAGGTGGCTACAACGAATGGAGAAAAAACGAATAAAACTCACCTGTAAATAACTGAGAACACCAGCCATTATAAGGTTTGAAACCTTATAATGGCTAAGGCTTGAAAAAATTCGTTATATTTCTCATTGGTTGTAGCACCCTTCACCGTAATTTTAACAACGTTTTCAGCCGTGCCACCACCATGGCCGCCTCCGATTGCGCCAATTGATATTGCACCGCCGTAACGGGGGCAGGCTCATCATCTCGCAAATAAGGCAAATCATATTTAGCGGCTAACTCTGGCGGGAGTTCATTGGCTAAGGTTTGCTCACTCATAATGCCCCAAGCCAAAGTCCAGACGCGCGGCACAACACTCGCCTCATAGCCACCGCCGCCTAAAACTAGCCAGGGCAAGGCCATGTTTTTCAATCGCTCACAGACCACCTCAACACTGTACGTGGTCAAACATAAATCGGTCAAACGGTCACGCCAATGAGCATCCGCCCCCAATTGAGTGACCAGCACATCGGGCGCAAATCGCTCCACTAAACGCGGCACTAACTCCTCAAACGCCCAAATAAATGTATCATCATCGGTGAAGGGCAATAACGGCACATTCACCGTATAACCCTGACCGTCATCCTCGCCCAACTCCTCAATAAAGCCCGTTCTAGGGAAGAGATACAGCCCCGATTCATGGAAAGAAATGGTTAGCACGCGCGGGTCATTATAAAAAGCCGTTTGCACGCCATCGCCATGATGAGCATCAATATCAATGTAGACCACTCGCTTCCCCGCCGCCAACAGCCGCTTAATCGCAATCACACCATCGCCAAAAACACAAAAACCCGAAGCCACATCTGGCCCCGCATGGTGTAATCCGCCCGCAAAGTTAAAAACCACGTCGGCTGCCTCATTTAATAACAACTCCGCCCCAACCAAACTCCCGCCCACTTTCAAGGCTTCACTTTCAAACATGCCCGCAAAAATAGGGTTATCCCCTGGGCCAAAACCATATCGGTGTGAGTCAATATCGTCTTCACCTTGACTCAGTTGGCGCACCGCAGCCACATAATCAGGCGTATGAAAAGTCATTAACTCCTCAATTGAGGGCAAACGGGGAGGGACAATTTTTACCTGTGAGCCGTTCAAACTTTGATAGGCTTGCATCATTTCCCATGTATTCTCTAACCGTTCAGGACGTAACGGATGACCAGGAGGATGCCCACCCGCCCATAAACTTTTTGCTGCAATGAGGACTGCCCGCGTCATATAATCTCCTTTGATAATAGACTCAGTATATCAAGATTTGAGTGCAACTACTAAATCGCCCTCACCCCCGCCCCTCTCCCATTGGAGAAGGGAGACAAGAGACTCCCTCGCCCTTTGGGAGAGGGCGGGGGTGAGGGTGAGTCTATTTTAGCCCAAGAAATCGGATGTCTTAAAGACATCCGATTTCTAAAGGCCAAAATCTTGATATACTGAGACTTCATTGTCTGCTTCAATTTATACCACAAAACGATTAAGCTGTCATTTTGAAATGGCGGATTTATAATGACTATGGTATAATAGCCCACTCATTTTGAGTAGCAAACCGTCGTCCCAATTAAATCAGGTAAAACAATGAAGTCTACCCAAGACCTCACAGATTTCAAAAACCTGTGAGGTCTTAGAATTTAGACCCATAAATCGTGAGCAATAACTTAGTTTCTTAAGGTTCAGGATGGGAGGTTAGAACCCTAACCATTTCTCCCCCCTCATCTGTTACAAATTTAGCGCATGGAAAATTTAATGCAGCTCTTAGACATTTTTTTACACCTAGACAAATATCTCAGCACCGTCATTGACCAATATGGAGCTTGGGTTTATGCCATCCTCTTTATTATCATCTTTTTAGAGACAGGGGTGGTTATAATCCCCTTCCTCCCAGGTGATTCCCTCCTCTTCGCGGCGGGAGCTTTAGCGGCCATCAACCCCACGCTCAATCCTATCGTGCTATTTGTCTTGCTCTGTACCGCCGCCATTTTGGGCGATACCCTTAATTATTGGATAGGTCATGCCATTGGGCCACGCGCCTTTACGGGCAGTATCCCCTTTCTTAAACATGAATATCTCGTAAGAACTCAAAAATTTTACGACAAACATGGTGGCAAAACCATCTTTTTAGCCCGATTTGTCCCCATCATTCGCACCTTTGCCCCCTTTGTCGCGGGCGTAGGGCAGATGAACTACAGCCATTTTATCACCTACAACGTGTTTCCTCGGCTATTTCTTTGGCAATATTCCCTTTGTCAAGAACAACTTTGAATTAGTGATTATTGCGATTATCGCCATCTCACTTTTACCGCCAATCTACGAATATTGGCAACATCGAGCCGAAAAAGCGGCCCTAGCCAACAACTAACCCCCATGATTTCCAACATAAAACGTACCCTCATTGGTTTGCCCCTGCACAGTAACGAGGCTTCGCATGAACGTTTAAGTAACTTTCAAGCCCTAGCCATCTTATCCTCTGATGCGTTATCTTCCGTTGCCTATGCCACCGAAGAAATATTACTTGTTTTAGTAGTAGCTCCTTTGATGCTAGATTTATCATGGCCGATAAGTATCGCTATCTCTGTCTTACTTTTTGTGGTTTCGATTTCTTACTACCAAACCATTCATGCTTATCCTACAGGGGGTGGTGCATACAGAGTTTGTAGTGAAAATTTAGGTACAGTGCCTAGTTTAGTTGCAGGTGCATCTCTTTTAACCGACTATATCTTAACGGTAGCCGTCAGTATTTCCGCAGGTGTCGCGGCCATAGTCTCCGCCTTTCCCGAACTGCTGCCCTGGCGAGTGCCAATGGCTTTGTTAGCAATTCTCATTGTCACCATTATCAACTTACGCGGAGTCAAAGAATCAGGCCGAGTCTTTGCCCTCCCCACCTACTTTTTCATCTGCATGATGTATCTCCTCATCATTGTAGGTCTCATTGACTGGTTTATGGTGGGAGATATTCCGCGCCCCGTCACTCATTTACCTGAAACTGTTGATGAATTAACACGTTTAGGTATGTTCATCCTTGTCCTGAGAGCCTTTGCCTCAGGTTGCACCGCCATGACGGGCGTTGAGGCCATCAGCGACGGCGTTTCCATCTTCAAATCACCCGAAGCCCATAACGCGGGCAAAACCTTACTCGGTATGGCTGCCCTGTTGGTAAGCATGTTCTTAGGCATTACCTTTTTAGCCAACCACCTCGGCCTAGTACCAGGAGGACATGAAACCATTGTCTCCCAACTCGCGCGGATTGTTTTTGGCACAGGAGTATTATATTACACCACCCAAGCCGCCACCGCCCTAATTCTCTTTTTAGCTGCCAATACCAGCTACTCCGACTTCCCCCGCCTCGCCATGTGGATGGCAAAAGACAGTTTCCTGCCCCGCCAATTAACCAACGTAGGTGACCGACTAGTTTATAACAATGGCATTGTCGCGTTAGGTGTATTCGCTGCGGGCTTAGTCGTTTTTTACCAAGCCGACACCCATGGCCTAGTGCCACTTTATGCCGTTGGCGTGTTCATCTCCTTCACCCTCAACCAAGCAGGCATGGTACGTCGTTGGTTCAAACTCAAAACCCCCAATTGGAAACTCTCCGCCACCATCAACGGGTTAGGTGCCATCACCACAGGCATTGTGTTAGTAGTTATTGCAAGTTCCAAATTCACTCATGGGGCTTGGATAATCCTATTGCTCATTCCCGCCCAAGTCATGGCCTTCCGCGCCATTTACAAACATTACATGGAACTCAATAACCAACTTTCCTTAGATAAAGACTGGCCGCCAGAGGTGACTCGCCACACCGTCATTATTCCCGTGGCGGGCATCCATCGGGGCATTGTTAAAGCGGTCAATTACGGTAAAATGTTAAATGGCGATTTATACGCCATCACCGTAGACATCGTACCAGAGCAAACCGACGCGCTCTGCAAAAGATGGACGGAGATTTTCCCCGATGTCCGCCTCATGGTGCTGCCCTCGCCCTATCGCTCCGTCGTAGACCCATTGGTTGATTTCATGGATGAATATGTTAAAGAAGAAGGCGATTACGTCACCGTTTTAGTGCCTGAGTTCGTCCCCGCCAAATGGTGGCACCATCTCCTGCACAACCAAATGGCGCGCATCCTCCGTTGGCGCATGCTCTACGCCCGCCGCAACTGGCCTGGCCGCTACCGCATCATCAGCGAAGTTCCCTTCTATCTCGCGCGGTAGGGGAGTGAGAAGTGAGAAATAAGAAGTGAGAAGTAAG
>JAIFLK010000263.1 GCA_020049115.1 Chloroflexota bacterium
AGCCAAACCGCCACCAGCCTATCCACCCTAGTCGGCCATGCGGTTGAACGTGAGCCAATATTGCGCAACTTTTTGGAACGGGTAGAGCAACGTTATCTGGCATTGCAACATGGGCATGTGCCACAAACCGAGTGGGCGGCACGCTTGGCGGGCATGGGGCAACCCGTAACCATCACCCATTTGGACGGCTCACACCAAACGGGCGTGGTGGCGGGGGTGAATGAAAATGGCGCATTATTACTGCAACAAAACGATGGCTCTACCGTGACCGTTTGGGCGGGAGATGTAACATTGCGGCGTAGCGAATAGGAACGCTAGCCCTTATAAGGTTTGAAACCTTATAAGGGCTTAAATCTCGCCCTGCTTGCACTGAACTGCGAAATTAGCTACAATTAAGGAATGAGAATTAATTAACTATCTCACAACTTTAGGGTCAGACAAGAATGTCTGACCTACCCAATGGTAGAACAGACATTCTTGTCTGTTAACAGACATTCTTGTCTGTTCGGGTAGATTGAAATGAGCAAGTTATTTAATCCTGATTCCTAAGCGAAGTTATTGCCCCGTCGGAGTCCGCAATTCTTTGCGGACATGTCCACGAATTATCGTGGACTCCGACTTAAATCTTTGGAGAAACCCTATTTCAAAAAATAATCAATTTCAAATTACCCAATCTCCGCTAGAAAAGGCATTTTTAGTGGGCTACGAAATGAAATATGCGCCCAACCAGCAGCCCCGATTCAGCGTAGAAGATTCGTTAGAGGAGCTTGCCACGTTAGCCCGCACTGCCGATTTGCAGGTTGAGGGTGGCACATATCAACGCGTCGAACATATTAACCCCAATACCCTCATTGGTAGCGGTAAAGTGGAGGAACTCCAACATTATCGGGACGACATGGGCATTGAGGTCTTTTTGTTTGATGATGAACTGACCCCGCGCCAACAACGGGAATTAGAGAAACGGCTCACCGTGAAAGTGGTAGACCGCACCGCCTTAATTTTGGACATTTTTGCTCGCCATGCCCGCACCCATGAAGGACAATTACAAGTGGAGTTGGCGCAATATGAATATCGGCTGCCCCGCCTCACCCGCATGTGGACGCACTTGGCGCGCCAAGCAGGGGGGCGCGCAGGTGGCGCGAGTGGCGGCGTGGGGGTGCGTGGCCCTGGTGAAACGCAGCTAGAGGTTGACCGCCGCGAAATTGGGCATAAAATCGCCCATTTGAAACGGGAATTGGAAAAGGTGCGCGCCCATCGGGGTCGCCACCGTCAACAACGTCAGCAAGCGGGGATACCGATTGTGGCGTTGGTTGGCTATACGAACGCGGGTAAAAGTACCTTGCTGAATACCTTGACCCATGCTGATGTTTATACGGCTGACCAGCTTTTCGCCACGTTAGACCCAACGACCCGCCGCGTCACTTTACCGAAAGGCACAGAAATTTTGCTCAGTGATACGGTTGGTTTCATTCAAAAATTACCCACAGGCTTGGTCGCGGCGTTTCGCGCTACGCTAGAGGGCATTGCGGAGGCTGACTTATTGTTACATGTGGTTGATGTGACTCACCCCAATGCCTTTGAGCAAGCGGCAACGGTTAATCAAACGTTATATCATTTAGATGTCGGGGCTACGCCAACGCTGGTGGCCTTGAATAAAATTGATAGGTTGGCTGACCCTGATGAAGCGGTCAAAGATTTGGCCGAATTTCCCAATAGTTTAGCCATCAGCGCGGCCAATGGGCATGGGCTGGCTGAATTATTAACTAAAATTGAGACCGTTTTACGCTCTAAATGGGAAACCATGAATTTGCGGATTCCGTACCAACGGAGCGATTTAGTTTCAACCTTACATGCCCAAGCGGTCATTCAACAAGAGGCGCATCACGCCGATGGAACGCAGGTGGAGGCGCAAGTACCGCCCCATTTAGTGGGGATACTCACCCCATTTCGAGTGTAATGAAAATCCGCGAAGGAACGCGAAGAAAAGCGAATAATTGTCAGCCATTATAAGGTTTCGAACCTTATAATGGCTTAAATCCCTTTCTTAGTGTTACTTTGCGGACTCTATCAGGAATTTTAGATTATGTTAAAATATATTTCGCAATTATTAGACCGATTAGCCAATGTGAAGGGGTTGCCCGTATTAGTGGGGTTGATTTTGGTCATCATTAGTTTTATCGCCAACATGATTCCCATGTTAGAAATTTTAACGCGTGGGCAGTGGCTCTTGCATGTCGGAGTGATTACGGGTCTAGGCGGCATGTTGTTCTCGGATACGCTGTAGATTAGAGCTTACGCAAAAGTAACGTATTTGTGGCAGGAGTCCGCAATCATTTGCGGGCTGTCCGCAAATAATTGCGGACTCCTACCCCCTAAAAATTTACCGCAGGAAAAAATTAACGGAGACACCCCCATGCCCTCACCTTTTCCAGGAATGGACCCTTATTTAGAAGCGGATGGCGTTTGGCCAGGCTTTCATCATGAATTAAGTGTCGCGATTAAAGCCCAACTTATTCCCGAGTTGCGCCCTAATTACCATGCCAATGTTGAAATAACAATTATTTACGATTTTTGGCCTGATAATAAAAGTTACGCCATGCAGCCAAATGTTGCCATCACTAACGAGGCGTGGTATCCCCAAAGGGGTGTAGCCGTAGCCATTGCCCCCGCCCCCATTGTGCAAGCCACTATTCCCGCCATTGAAGTCAAACTATTAGCAGTCCATATCTACACCACCCAAGATAGGCAACTTGTCACCAGCATCGAAATCCACTCACCCGCCAACAAAGTCAGTCAGGGTAAAAGCTTTTCGCAATATCTCCGCAAACGACGGCGATTGCTTAACTCTGCCGTCCATTTATTAGAGTTAGATTTATTACGGGCTGGTTCACGTATCATCATGGGTTCAAATTTACCCGAAGCCCCTTATTTTGCCGCGCTCAGTCGGGCCAAAAAGCCTCGCCGCGTGGAAATTTGGCCGATGTTTTTAGGGCAACCCTTGCCCGTTTTACCCGTACCCCTGCTAGACCCCGACCCTGACATTCCGTTAGATTTGAATGCCGCCATAGCTACAGTTTATGACAATGGTGGTTATGACTATATCTTAAATTATCAACAACCCCCGCCACCGCCCCTCACAGAAACTGAGCGCGCCCTCATCAAAAAAATAACGGCCATGTAATCCCCCATCTATGACAAATTATATCGGCGAACTCGCCGCCCTCGCCACCGCGTTATGTTGGTCTATCTCCGCCCTATTCTCCACCCACGCAGGCCGCGCCGTCGGGCCGTTGGTTATCAATCGCTTACGGCTGGTACTCAGCGTCCTCTTTTTAAGCCTTAGTCATCTCATTGTATTACACACGCTTATCCCGCCGCAAGCCACCCCGCAACGCCTGTTATGGCTATCGCTATCAGGCTTTTTAGGCTTAACCGTTGGCGACGCGCTGCTTTTCCAAGCCTACATTTGGATAGGGCCGCGTCTCGGCGTGTTATTACAATGTACCGTGCCGATTTTTAGCACGATTTTGGCCTGGCTATTTTTCCGTGAAACGCTCACCTGGCAGCAAATTGGCGGCATTACGCTGACCTTAAGCGGGATTGTGGCGGTTATCATGGAACGCTCTAAAAGTAAGGTTGATATTTCGCCTCATTACATGAAAGGCATTTTATTAGCCCTCAGCGCGGCCGCGTGTCAATCCACAGGCTTGCTCATCTCCAAACAAGCGATGGGCGACGATTTACCCGCCCTCTCCGCCACGCTCATTCGCATGACCGCCGCCGCCACGATTTTATGGCTGATAACGTTGGCACGCGGTGAAGGCCAAGCCACCTTGCATGAACTTAAAACCCACCGTCAAGCGACATTTTTCATTTTCATCATGAGCATTATCGGCACATTCATTGGCATTTGGCTCTCAATGGTGGCGGTGCAACATGCCAAACTCGGCATTGCCAGCACCCTGATGAACCTCATGCCGATTTTCATGATGCCCTTGAGCTACTTTTTTCTGCATGAGGCCGTCAGCAAGCAAGCCATTGCAGGGACAATTATCGCGGTAATGGGTGTGGCGATATTGTTCATGGGCTGAACCCATTTTTTCCTAATTTGCTTTACAATTGATTGAAAATGGGGTAAACTGGTATTTATTACATCTATCAGTTACTTAAGGAGACCCTTACAATGAGTAGAGATTTACGCCTCATATTACCATGTTGTTTGCTAGTATTACTTATTCTATCAGGTTGTGAAATCAACCGACCCGCCAATAACCCAGGCGATATTGCCAAAGTTGCCCCACCTGACGGCCCTGTAACGGGGCAGGCTGCGGAGGTTACACCTCCCACCACTGCCGCCATCACCACCACCGCCCCTATCACCACCACTATTCCTGATGTTCCCCCCGCCGATATTGAGCCAGGGGTTACTGCGGCCGAAGTTGCCCCGCCGATTGATTCGATTGAACCAGAGCGATTGCTGATAAAATTGAAACCAGAGGCGGCGATTAATGCGCTTGAAAATGAAATTCAGGGGCAAGATACGACAGGTACGCCTAATCTTGATAGTTTGTTACAAAAAGCAGGCGCAACCAAAATTGAGCCAATTATGAGTGAAGTGGCTCAGGCCAGTCAAAAAGATTTGGAAATTATGTCGGCTGAAGGGGAGCAAACAGGGCAACTATATGCTCTCACTCTGCCCGCAGGCAGCGACACTATGGCCGTAGCTCAAGCTATTTCAGATGACCCTTCCGTTGAATATGCTGAACCTAACTATTTGGTCGGCATGACGGGACAGCCTGAAAGTATGCCCAATCAAGTTGACCCTAACGACCCCTACTATGCCTATCAATGGAATTTGAAGGCCATTCAACTCCCCGCCGCGTGGGATATGTCAACGGGGCAGGAAGTGATTGTGGCAATTATTGATACGGGGGTTGATTTTAATGCCCCTGACCTCGCCAATACCCAACATCTTCCAGGCTATGATTTTGTGAACAATGATAACGACCCCACCGATGACCAGGGGCATGGGACGCATGTGGCTGGCACGATTGCTCAAACCACCAATAATGGTCTCGGCGTGGCGGGCGTGGCCTATAATGCCAAAATTTTACCCGTCAAAACCCTCGATTCTAAAGGTCAAGGTAGTTACGAAAACATTATCAAAGGGATTGTCTACGCCGTTGACCAGGGCGCGCACGTCATCAACATGAGTTTGGCAGGACGAAATGGCTCTGAGGCGTTGCAAGACGCGGTCAAATATGCCACGGAGCATGGCGTGGTGGTTATCGCCGCCGTTGGCAATAGTGCTGGCCCCGTAGAATATCCCGCCGCGTATGACGATTTTGTCTTAGGCGTGGGTGCCGTGACCTTAAGTAATACGAAAGCTACTTACAGCAACTTCGGTTCACAAGTTGATATTATGGCGCCTGGTGGTTCAACCAAAGATGACATTAACAAAGATGGCTTTGGCGATGGCATTTTGCAACAAACCATTAGCACCAGTGGCTCAGGCTATAGCTATCGCTTCTTTGAAGGCACCTCTATGGCCTCGCCCCACATTGCAGGCGTGGCGGCCTTAATGTTAGTGGTCAATCCCAATGCCTCCCCCGCCCAAATTGAAGCGGCCATGTCCCAAACGGCGCAAAATCTCGGCCCGCTTGACCAATTTGGGGCTGGTTTAGTCCAAGCGGCGAGTGCCATTCAAGCCATTGGCGGCAGCGTTATCCCTGCAACAGCCGTTGTGGTGGCAGCCACCGATACCCCCGCCGCCGTTCCCGCGACGGATACCCCCGCCCCTGTAGTGGTTGCTACCGATACTCCTGCGCCAGTGGCTGAAAATCCAACCGAGACCGCCACCATTGCCCCGCCGCCGCCTGATGTGCCAACGGCTACACCCACGCCCATACCCGCCGCCACTACGCCCACACCAACTTTACCGCCACCTCCTGCAGGGAGCAATTTGTTAGCCAACGGTAATTTTGAAACCACTGATGGCTGGGTTTTTGGCGATACGCCCATTAAGGCCGCGTACGATAATGCCACCGTTCACAGTGGCAGCCAAGCCATTCGCTTAGGCAATCCCGACGGCCCTGATTTATACAGCTACACTTCCATCTGGCAAGCCGTCACCCTGCCCGCGCAAGCCAACCAAATCATGCTCTCAGCCAACATTTTCCCCATCTCTGCCGCTTGCTGTGGCGATTATCAACAAATTTTGGTTTTGAATGAGCAATTTGGGGTCATCAAAACCCTCATGCTTGACCTCAAAGATACGCAACAATGGGAAACGGTGAGTTACGATTTAGCCGACCTCAAAGGCCAAAAGGTTTACATTTATATCGGTGTCTTCAACACAGGTGGCACAGGCCGCACCGCCGCCATGTATGTTGATGATGTGGCTCTGACCTGGCAGTAGTTAGATTGCTTTATGAGTAAAAGAAAAGCCCCTTGTGATTTACGAGGGGCTTTTCTTTATTAAAAGGAGTTTCAACATGAAATATATTCATGATGCAGGCTGGATAATCATTTTAGCCCTGTTTTGGGCGATTAGCGGCTATGTCATTGGCGCGGCCTTTGAGTATGTTGGCGTACCCTATCGGGTTGGCTTAATGTTGGCTTCAGTAAATGTTATTATTGGCATGTTGTTGCTGAAAGGGGTTATCAGCGACTCATTTGGCGATAGAATGTTCTTTGAGGGGCCAAAAGGAAATGACGATGGTGGCGATATAAGAGTAGGATGTTTATGGCTTATCCCTGCGAATTGGTTGCTCATTGGCGGGGTGCTGTGGTTGGGGGCTATCTTGGTCCGCTTTATAGGTAAATAACCACCAATACGCTTTTAATAAATCTTTCCAACAAGTATGAGTGTAGGTAATTACAATAAAAGAAATTACGGGAAAGATAAAATGCCACCAGGGGGCCTCATAGATGTATCGCTCTGGCGGCAAACGTGTGGCTATAGACAGGATAAAAAAGATAACATAACACACCAACCCCATCGACCAGGGAACAACAAAGGGCATTAACGTCACAAACAAACCTTCACGGCGGCTCTTCTGCGCCAATGATGTCACCCGCCAATCACCCCATTGATAATGGCATGGCTTGCCAATGAGACGATAAGCCAACACATGCAGGAGTTCATGGGGAATGAGATAATAGCCGCCTAATTTATGCAATAATTGGTCACGCTGATTCATTGTCACCTTGTAGAATGCCAATCAAAATGGACAGTAATTCTTCTAAATTCGCTGGCACTTGATAGACATACATATCTTCCGTAATCAACTTGGTTTGGCGATTTAACAGCCCAAACCGCCAAATATCGCCAATGGACACACAGCCATATAACGGTTTATTATCAGGGTCAAGCCATTTATCCAACGCAATCAACTCCACCGCAAGTTGGGTAAAACCTCCCGTTAAATCCGCTTGCTTGGCCTCAATAATCAGTAAATTGTTCTCCCGTTGCATATAATAATCAATCTTACCCCCCAATTGTTTATTCACTCGTAAGGGATACTCCATTTTTAGTAAAGTTTCCACATAAATAGCAATTTTCAACAAAATAGGCGCGATTAATGATTCTCGGCGCGCCGTTTCATTATTAAGCAACGTAAATCGTATATTTTGGCGTAATTCCGACTTAAAATTAACCCAATACCCTGCTTCTAAATTTGCTTTAGGCCATGAAAACTGCTCAGTTTTTTGATAGCTATAACCAAAATAAGCCAATAATTCATTTACTGGCACATTCATGTTAAAATAATCACTAAAGGTATATTGTTTTTTAGGGTCAAGCAACGGTTTAGCCATAATTACCTCCTGTCAACTGATTATAACTCACTTTTGATATTCCTCTAAATTTTCAACCAATTACCCGTATCAATCAGCCATTATAAGGCTTAAAGCCTTATAATGGCTACTATAACTATCATGAAATTACCGCCTGACTACCTGATAATAACCGCGATAATGATGATTGCCCTCGTCCTACCGCTAAACCTCATCGCCCACCAACCCTTTCACCATGATGAAGCCCTCTACGCAACGTGGGCGTTACGGATTATCTCAGGCCAAGATGTCTGGTTAGCCCACACCGCCATTGATAAACCACCGTTATTTATCTATACATTGGCCTTCACCTTCAAACTGCTTGGCGCAACCGAAATTACTGCCCGTTTGCCCTCATTAGTCGCCTCCATGCTCACCGTCATGCTGACCTATCAATTAGGCCGCGCCTGGTATAACCGCGCTACGGGAATGTTAGCCGCCTGGTTAGTGACGCTATCTCCCTTTACTGTTATGTTAGGCAGCACCGCTTTAACTGACCCCATGCTGGTCATGTTCGTCTTAGCTAGTTGCCTCATGGTCACCAAACAACACCCTTTAGCGGCGGGAGTTTGCATGGGGTTAGCCCTCGCTACCAAACAACAAGGGCTATTTTTTCTGCCCCTGATTGTGGCCTGTTATGGCCTAACGATTCCCTCCAGCCAATATAAAAGACCTTATAGGTTTTGGAAACCTATAAGGTCTAAATTAACCAACCATGCCAGCCGTTTCACGCTCAGTTTCATGGCGATAATATTACTCATCTTTACGTGGGACATTCACCGCGCCCCCATGCCGAGCTTTTTAACCTACAGTGCGACCAATTACGGCGGCTTACATTTTGATATAAATGGCGCGGCGGAACGTGGGCGCGGTTTCATTGAACTATTACAATATAGCACCGCGCTACCAAATTTAAACTTAATTAGTTTGTTAGGAATCATGTTATTTTTGGTGATTTCAACCCTCCGTAATAGTAGCACAGGCTTAAGCCTGTGCCACGTCTCTAAACCCCAACTATATATGGATTGGCTATTATTTCTTTTCTGCGCCCTCTTTTTATTAGGCCATGCCCTCGTTTCATTCCAAGTGTGGGATAGATACCTATTAGGCTTAATCCCGTTGTTAGCTTTATTAATGGCGCGGCTGTGGCTGATGCCTTATTTATGGCTAAAAAATAACGGAGTGCGAACCTTTAGGTTTGCCCCAAGCAAACCTAAAGGTTTGCACTCCAATTATCGATTGCATTTATTTTATTACGTAATACTAATAACTTGGTTAAGTTATCTACTCTGGCTGCCCGTGCAAGATGCGGTGCAGGGGCGTTATCCATTGGGTAGCCATAGCCAAGCCTTACAAGGCATTGAGCAAATTGTGGCCTATTTACAGGGGCATGTCGGGGCGCAGAATACGCTTTACCATCATTGGTTAGGTACATATTGGCGATTTTATTTGTGGAATTATCCTTACGATTTGCAATATTGGGATACGCCGCAAATGCTGGCAAATAAGGCTAAACCAGGTCATTTCATCGCCTTTCCCACCTGGGTTTCAGATACGGAGGCACGCTTGGCCTTAGCGCAAAAAGGGTTATATCTCCATGAAGTGACCCGCGCTTATAATGAGCGCGGCGGGCCATCTATCATTTTATATCGGCTGGAAATGAGAACAGGATTAGCAAAATAAGTCAGACAGGAATATCTGACCTACAGGCAACACAGTATCTAACGTAATAGATTTTTAAAAACCTGTTAGGTCTTAGGACATAAATTAAACCTTTGCGCCCTAGCGTCTTCGCGTTAAGGTTTTAGCACCCCTGCGGCCAAGTCATGACCATGCGCCGTTGGGCTTCGGTTTCGGGTGAGAGAAAATGGCCGTCAGGCGTATCAGACCGCCAATGAGCAATGCTATTCAAAGCCACCTGCCCAGACATGCCATGCCGCGCCAAATAACAGCCAACAACTGTTCCCGTGCGTCCACGCCCACCAAAGCAATGTAGATAAATTACATGGTAAGCCTCCAATGCCGCGTCAATCGTATCTAAAATGTCGCGCATATAAGCCTGAGTAGGAATATCATAATCAGGGATAGGCAGTCGTTGGTAGCCAACAGCCGAACCTACCGCGATGGCTTCCTGGCGCATTAAGGGAACATACGGGCTGCGACCCCGTTCCCAGGGTTCAGTTAAATCAATAAAAAAAGTGATGCCCGATTCTAAAATGGTGCGTAATTTATACTGTGAAGAGATAATATCAATATTACGCGGGTATTCACCCGCTAATAATTTACCTGGCCTAACCCAGTAACTATCGGCAATAGGACGAGCTAATTGTGCTAACATGGAGCATCTCCTTTATAACTAAATATAACCATAATTAAATTTCCAGCTAATCTTAATTTTAAGCGATTTTGGTTACAGCAAAGTTGCAACGAAGATAAAATATCGAACTATTAGTAATTTTCATGGCATTATATAGGGGTTCAAAATTTTGAACCCCAATGAAACAACAAAGGGACGTTTTAGCAAACGCCCCTTTGTTGTATTACAACAATATTCGCTTATAACCTATTTTGGTAGCAAACAGGCGTGTCAAAATTTCATTTTGACGGGCGAAAATGACCTTTTCGCCCTCCTTAAGCGAAAGTTCTTATGTATAAAATTACCCCTTAAATAGCTATCGCCGTCACGGTGGTCATCGTGTCACCTTGCTTAATGGCATCCACAATGTCTGAGCCTTTAGTCACTTTACCAAAAACTGTGTGTTTACCATTCAGGTGAGGTTGCGGGGAATGGGTGATGAAAAATTGGCTGCCGTTGGTGCCAGGCCCCGCATTCGCCATGGAGATGACTTTCGCGTCATGCTTAAGTGGATTGTTACGAAATTCATCTTCAAACTTATAGCCAGGGCCGCCGCGCCCACTGCCAGTGGGGTCGCCACCTTGAACCATGAAATCAGGAATTACTCGGTGAAAGACAACGCCATTATAAAAACCTTGGTTCGCTAAAAACACAAAATTATTGACCGTTTTAGGAGCATATTCAGGGTAGAGTTCTAATTCAATCGTCCCGCGACTGGTTTCCATAACGATTTGATATTTCTTTTTCACATCTATTTCCATTGCTGGAGGGGTTTTCCATTCTTGAGGCATGATAAAATCCTTTTTAATTGTAACCTTGCTTTATCAAGGTTTTTATAGGGAAATAAGTTAAGGGTAAATCAAGGCAATTCTGCCAACCATTGAGTATACCCACCAGGGGCTAACTCGCCAAATTATTACATAACCATGAGGCAATTTTGACATAAAGCCTCATCACGGGTATAACCTAAGCATGCTGACTGACTAATGGGCATAAAATCAACTCTAAAACAATCGCCCATAGTCCGCTAAAATCAATCGGTTTGTAAATAAACATTGCCACACCGATACTTCATGGGTGTGGTTTTTTGATATAAATAGGACTTACGCAAAAATCGCGGAGTTAGCACGCCCTCGTGCTAACAGTGACACACGAGGGCGTGTGTCACTCCTCAAAATGAAAGTGACACACGAGGGCGTGTGTCACTCCTCAAAATGAACGGTTTTGCGTAAGTCCTAATAAAAAAGGAAGAAGTATGCTTTTTACAGAGTTAACTTTAAGTCAATCCCTCCACCAAGCAATTCAAAGTATGGGCTTTACCGAAGCCACGCCCATTCAAACCCAAACCATTGCCCCCGCCTTAGCAGGACGCGATATTATCGGTTGCGCGCAAACTGGCACCGGTAAAACGGCGGCCTTTCTCATTCCTGCGATTGAACGCATGTTACAAGATAACACAAAAACTAATAATCCTCGCCTCATTGTATTAGTTCCAACGCGCGAATTAGTAATTCAAGTGACCGACCAAGCGCGCCAACTGGCGGGTGGTAGCCCCTTGCGGATAACACCCATTTATGGCGGACACCGCATGAAAACCCAAATTGATGCCCTCAAACGAGGTGTGGATATGGTTATCGCCACGCCAGGCCGTTTGCTTGACCACATGCAACGTCGTAATATTCGTTTTCAGGATGTTAAAATAGTCGTTTTAGATGAAGCTGACCGCATGTTGGACATGGGTTTCTTACCCGACATTAAGGATATTATCCGCGTGATGCCGCATGAACGGCAAACCATGCTTTTTTCGGCCACCATGCCCCCGCCTATTTTAAGTTTGGCGCGACAGTTTCAGCAAGACCCGGTTAAAATTGAATTAAACATTTCCCGCCCACCTGATACGATTCAGCAGTCACTTTATCCCGTTCCCAAACACCTTAAAATTCATCTGCTCATGGCCTTATTCAAACAAATTGAGGTGGAAAGTGCCTTAGTTTTTACGGCCACCAAGCAAGAAGCGGATATTATCACCCGCCAGTTGAATGAAGCGCAATTCAAAACCGCCTGTATTCATAGCGATTTTCAGCAACGGGAACGCGAGCAAGCCCTGGAAGGCTTTCGCAGTGGGCAATATCGCATTTTGGTGGCGACCAATATTGCGTCACGTGGCCTAGACATTGAGGGCATTTCTCATGTTATCAATTATGACGTACCCGAACAAGCCGAAGAATACATTCATCGCATTGGGCGAACTGCCCGTGCGGAGGCGTTGGGCGCGGCCATTAGTTTGGTAACGCAAGATGACGAAGGCATGATTCATCGAATTGAATATTTGCTAGACCGCAAACTAGAGCGCAAATTGTTGCCCGATTTTAATTACGATGTGCCTGTGCCATCATGGGCGAAACCCAGTGCTGAGTCCATTGCCCGTAATGTCACCCAATCCCAAAGCCTTTCCGACCGTTGGCGTTCCATGACGCGTGGGCGGCGGTAAAAGGTTAAGGACTACAGCGAATAAAGAAAGCAACGAATAAAAACGGCGGCAAACCTCACAGGTCTACGAAACCTGTGAGGTCTAAAAATGGTACTAAGGAATCAACAACACTTTCCCTGTCGTCTGCCGACTTTCCAGCAATTGATGCGCTGTTGCGGCCTCAGCTAAAGGAATTTGTTTGTCTATGCGAATGTTCAATTCACTTGATGCAATCCAGTTAAAAATGTCCCCTGACCGCCACAATAGGTCTGACCGTTCCGCAATATAATGGAAGAGCGAGGGGCGAGTGATGAAGAGTGAGCCACCTTGCGCTAAACGGGCAAGGTTGAAGGGTGGTACTACGCCACTGGACTGCCCAAAAATGACCAAGTAACCACGCGACCGTAATACACTGAGACTTTTATCAAAGGTGTCATGCCCGACAGAATCATAAACCACATGCACACCCTGACCATTGGTGAGCCGTCTCGTTTCGGCAGCAAAATCAATTTGGCTATAAAGAATCACCTGGTCAGCCCCTGCTTGATAAGCCAATTGTGCCTTCTCCTCAGTTGAGGTTGTGCCAATCACGGTAGCCCCTAACCGTTTCGCCATTTGAACTAATAGCAAGCCCGTGCCACCTGCGGCAGCATGAATGAGGACGGTTTCACCTGCCTTGACAGGATAGGTGCTGTAAAGCAGATAATGAGCAGTCATACCTTGTAACATGGCGGCTGCGGCTACCTTCAAATCAACAGCGACTGGTACAGGAACTAATTTTGCTACAGGCACGGTAGCATACTCAGCATAAGTTCCTTGATGACCTGCATAAGCCACTTGGTCACCTATCTTAAACTCCATTACATTTTCACCTAAAGCTTCCACCACTCCCGCCGCTTCGCCGCCTAAAATAAAAGGTAAGGGCAAGGGATATAAACCCGTGCGATGGTAGGTATCAATAAAGTTGAGACCTGCTGCGGCAATTTTAACTAATACCTCTCCCGCCATAGGTTGGGGCATGGAAATGTCTTCATATTGCAAAACTTCTGGGCCACCAAATTGGTGGATACGAATGGCTTTCATAGAATTACTCCTTGATATGCTTAAATTGAACAGAGCCTTATTGTATCTTAGTCTGACAATTCATGCACCTCTGTAGTAACCACATTAACTTGACATAATATGGCGTATAGTAACCGTAGAGTCTAGCCTATTGACAGTTTACCCTATAAATGGTATTATATTGGCAGTAGTAAGAAGTAAGTAGTTAGTGCAGTTTTTAAGTAGTTAGTTTCTTAGTTTCAGTTTTTTAGTGAGTAGTTACCGACCGTAAATTGGTTTTTGGTTTTATTAGCCAAGCAGGAGGTACTTATCGAACTGTTAGATTTTGAGACAAACGAGCTGGCTAGGGGTCAAGTAAGTTGACGGGTCATGTAAGATGTTTTGACCAACATGCAATCGGTGAAAACGAATTACTTGACTACTAGCCTGACATGAATTTTTTCTAGTTAAAAATCCAATATAGTTTATTTTTACAGCCCAGTGGAAACACTGGGCTTTTGTTTTTAAAATTAATTCTACTTGTAAACAATTCGGTGAGGTTCAGAAATCCGATGTCTTGAAGACATCGGATTTCTGAGGATTTCTGACGGGAAACATCTAAGCTCCGCCCTATCCCCTGAAAATGTACAGGTGGAATTAATTTTGTCTATAGTGGCTTAATATTCTGTTTGAGTTAATGAACATAATTACAATTCCAGAGATTTTGACTTTTTTTATTTTTACCGTACAATACAGCCACCTTACTTTTAACCACTTCGTTTAGCTCAATAATTAACACTAATTATGATGAGCAATAATCATTATTTCAATTCTTTAGGTTAAACATGATCTATCAGTATGGTCGCAGATACATTATTCTGGTAATAATTACATTATTGTCCTTGAATTTGGCTTGTGCATTAGGGCTACCTTTTCCTGAGCGGAGTCAAGTTATACCAACACCTACACAAAACTCCAATAATGATGCCACTTCTACTGAAAATAAAGCCCCTGAAAGTATTATTAATCCAACGGTAGAACCAACAGTAGTTTCTCCCACTGAAACAACTCAGTCAGATAACCCAACTCCTTCCCCAAATAATTCAACAATTGAAACGAAAAAATTAGCTGAAAAACAACTATTTATTTTACCTGGGGGTGAGCCACCTACATTAGACCCTCATCTCAGTGGTGATTCCACTTCAGCTGAGTATGTGGTAGAAATTTTTAGTGGCTTAATGGTTTATGACCAACAATTAAATCTTATGCCCGACTTGGCCGAAAGTTATCAGATTTCTGATGATGGCTTAGTTTATACATTTAAAATTCGGCCCACAGCCCAGTTTCAAGATGGTAAAGCTATTCGTGCCGCAGATTTTAAGTGGTCATTTGAGCGAGCTTGTGACCCTACGACCCTTTCGCCGACGGCAGATACTTACATGGGAGATATTGTGGGCTGCCGTGATAAGCTAAAAAGCAAGGTAAAAGAAGTGGCGGGGGTTAAAGTTGTGGACGACTTAACCTTTCAGCTAATAATTGATGAACCTAAAGCCTTTTTCTTGGCTAAAATGACTTACCCCACGGCTTATGTGCTTGACCGTGAGAATGTAGAAAATGGTGGGGCTGACTGGTATAAAAAAGCAAATGGCAGTGGCCCTTTTAAGTTAGCTGAGTTTTCCCTCGACCAAAATGTCATTGTTTTAGCTAAAAATGAGAATTATTATCGTGACCCTAAGCCAATTTTAGAAAAGGTTATTTACTTAGTTAATGCCCCCATCAATTCCATGACGGGATATGAACAAAGTTTGGGCATCGGCGAGAATGCCGATACAACTTATGACGCGATTGAAATCGGCACAAATGATTTAGGTCGAGCGACTGACCCCAACAATCCCCTGAGCAAAGAATTGGTGACGGTTAATTCCCTCAGCATTTTCTACGTTGGTTTCAATACCAGAAAACCCCCATTTGATGACCCTAAAATTCGTCAAGCCTTTAATCTAGCGTTAGATAAAAAACGTATTGTTAAATTAGCCTTTCAAGGCACGGTATCAGCCGCAAATGGGATTGTGCCGCCCAATATGCCAGGATATAAAAACCCTGATTTAAGTGATTACGAATTTGACCCCGAACAAGCACGACAATTAATTGCCGACTCGTCTTATGGCGACCCTAGTGAATTACCTGACATTACGTTACATGTGGGGGGTGATGGTGGGGCAGTTGGCCCAGTGATTGAGTCAATTGTTCAATCTTACAAAATAAATCTGGGGGTAGAAATTGCAGTTGAGGAATCTTCGTGGGC
Organism: Chloroflexota bacterium; assembly: GCA_020049115.1. GTDB lineage: Bacteria > Chloroflexota > Anaerolineae > 4572-78 > J111 > JAIFLK01. The sequence goes on from JAIFLK010000263.1 coordinate 16,009, forward strand.
TAATTTTCTAAATGACCTCAACAGAGGGGATAGTTCTTACCAAATGTATCAGTTAGGTTGGGTGGCTGATTATCCTGACCCGCAAAACTTCTTAGAGGTCTTATTCCACTCAAAAAGTGAGCAAAATCATGGGGGGTACAATAACCCCAAATTAGACCAATTATTAGACCAAGCGAGAGCCACTCAAGATGCCGAAAGTCGATTAGTTTTATATCAACAAGCGGAACAAATGATTTTAGCCGATGCCGCGTGGATACCGATTTATTTTAGTGTAGAGAACTGGCTAGTAAAACCTTACGTGCAAAATTTCAACATCCCACCCATTAAAATACCTAAACTGCAATATATTTCAATTGCTGAACACTAACGCATTTAGGATTTACGGTTTTAGATTTTAGGCTAAACATCGTAAATCATAAATCAAGACACAAGTTCTTATGGCTCCTTTGCTCGAAGTAAAAAACCTAGAAACACAATTTTACACCCAAGACGGCACCGTAAAAGCGGTCAATAAAATTAGTTACACCGTTAATGAAGGGGAAACGGTGGGCATTGTGGGTGAAAGTGGGAGTGGGAAAAGTGTGGGTGTCATGTCGCTCATGCGCCTTATCCCCATGCCACCTGGCAAGATTACGGGGGGTGAAGTTATTTTTAATGGGCAAGATTTGCTCAAATTGAGTATGGAAGAAATGCGGTCTATTCGTGGCAACAAAATCGCCATGATTTTCCAAGACCCCATGACCTCACTCAACCCTGTATTAACCATTGGCCGACAAATTGGCGAATCGCTTGAGTTACATTTGGGCATGGATAAACAACAAGCTCGAAAAAGGTCGATTGAATTATTGGAGCTAGTGGGTATCCCGTCAGCCGCAGACCGAATTGATAGTTATCCGCACCAGTTTTCAGGTGGGATGCGTCAACGGGTGATGATTGCCATGGGCCTGTCTTGTAACCCGCAATTGCTCATTGCTGATGAGCCGACCACCGCCCTTGATGTAACAATTCAGGCACAAATTGTGGATTTAGTGAAACGGCTCCGTGACGAAATTGGCATGGCAATTATTTGGATTACTCATGACCTCGGCTTGGTGGCAGGTTTAGCCAAAAAGATGATTGTAATGTATGCGGGTAATATTGTGGAACAGGCAACGGTGGTTGATTTGTATAAAAAACCCCGTCACCCTTACACCTTGGGCTTATTAGCTTCTTTACCTCGCCTAGATGAAGATAGACCGACAAAATTGTTATCTATTGAAGGTTTACCACCCGATTTAGTTAATTACCCTCGCGGCTGTCCGTTTTATGCCCGTTGTAACTATCGGCTGGATAAATGTGCTGATACTCCGCCAAAATTAGAGAAAGTTGGCCCCGACCATTATGCGGCCTGTCATGTGGATGTGACCACCGCTAAATGGACGACTGAACATCCCTATCAAGAATTTAATTCAATTTAACGTAATAGGAAAGGGAGCAGAAGAGTAAATTCACCATGAAACAAGATATTAGCAACCCATCAGATAATCTGGTAGAAGTTAGAGACTTAAAAATGTACTTTCCTATTACTAAAGGAATTATTTTCCAGCGGCATGTGGGAGACATTAAAGCCGTTGATGGCCTAAATTTCAGCATCAAACGAGGTGAAACGTTAGGCATGGTAGGCGAAAGTGGCTGCGGTAAAAGTACCACTGGGCGGGCTATTCTTCAATTATATCAGCCCACAGCAGGCACCGTGAAATTTCAGGGAACTGAATTAACCACCCTCAAAGGTGGCGAAATGCGAAAGATGCGCCGCCACATGCAAATGATTTTTCAAGACCCTTACGCTTCATTAAATCCTCGCATGACTGTTGGCAGCATTGTCGGTGAACCGCTGGAAGTCCATAGTATTGCTAGTGGTAAAGCACGTAAAGAACGCGTGAAAGAATTATTAGATATTGTAGGGCTAAATCCTTATTTTATTAATCGTTACCCGCATGAATTTTCAGGTGGCCAACGGCAACGCATTGGGATTGCTCGTGCCTTAGCGGTAGAACCTGATTTTATTGTGTGTGATGAACCGATTTCAGCCCTAGATGTTTCTATTCAAGCTCAGGTTATTAACCTGTTAGAAGAATTACAAGAACGCATGGGCTTGACCTATTTATTCATCGCGCATGATTTGGCTGTAGTTCGTCATATTAGTGATAGAATTGCGGTGATGTATTTGGGTAAAATAGTCGAATTAACTGACCGCATTGAACTTTACCGTAACCCCATGCATCCTTATACCGAAGCATTGCTCTCGGCCATTCCTCTCCCTGACCCCATTGCGGAAATGGAACGAGAGAAAAAGCGCGTTATTCTTCAAGGTGATGTCCCCAGCCCCGCTAACCCACCCAAAGGTTGTAATTTCTGCACCCGTTGCCCCGCGATACAGCGAGCTAAAAAAGAAAAAGGCATTGATTGCACGGTTGTTGAGCCTGAATTTAAGGAATTACAACCAGGTCATTGGGTAGCTTGTAATTTATACTAACCTTTTTATTCAAAATATAAAGGAGGTGACTCGCCAAAATTATTAGTGATATTGATGTAGTCTGTAAGTAAATCTAACGTTGTGTTAATTTTATGTAGTTTAGTTAGGAGAAGATAAATTGTTTACTAAAAGATTTTTACTCTTAGTTGTGCTTGTTGCGATATTGAGCGTCATTGCTGCCTGTGGTGGTGCCGCCCCAACCCCCCAAACCATTACGGTGGTAGAAACTGTAGTGGTTGAAAAAGAAGTGATTAAAGAAGTAGCGGGTGAAAAAGTTGTTGAAACAGTGGTGGTAGAAAAAGAAGTTGAAAAAATCGTTGAAAAAGAAGTTGCCCCCGCAGACCCTAACGCAGGCAAAGTTACTTTAGATACCGTTACCAGCAGCGAACCCCCCAGCCTTGACCCCGCTTTAGGGACTGATAGCACCTCTATTTTCTTCATGCGTCAACTATTTATGGGGTTGACTGGCTTTGATGACAAAGCCAATGTTATCCCCTCTTTAGCCACCAAATGGGAAGTCTCTGAAGATGGTTTAACCTGGACTTTCGACATGCGCGATGATGTCCAATGGGTTCATCGTGACCCCAACACCGGCGAATTTGCCGCAGTTGGCCCGGTTACGGCAATGGACGTAGTTTATGGGGTAAAACGTACCCTCAATCCTAAAACTGCCTCCGACTATGCTTACGCCTTATATATGATTAAGGGCGCAGAAGCCTTTAATACCGCTGATGTCGCCGCGGAAGGTTTTGCTGATTTAGAAACCAATTTAGGGGTTACTGCACCGACTACTTATACCGTACAATTTACGCTTGAAAAACCTGCCGCTTACTTCCCCTCCATCGCTGGCATGTGGATAACCTTCCCCCAACCTCAAGCCACGATTGAACAATATGGCAATAACTGGACGGAAGCAGGCTTAATTGTTACCAATGGGCCATACACCCTCAAAGAATGGCAACATGGAGCTTCTATTTGGTTGGAAAAGAGTCCCCTCTGGATTAATGCCAAAGATGTGCAAATTGAACTCATTGGCGGCCCCATCATCCAAGAAGAGTCTACCGCCATGTCGATGTATGAAAACAATGAAATTGACGTAATGTCTAGTCCTCCTGGCTCACCCGTTCCTTCAACTGACATAGACCGTGTGAAAGCTGATGCTACACTGAGTAAAGAATTGTTCATTGCGCCACAACTTTGTACCTACTATTACAGCTTCATTAACTCCAAGCCACCATTTGATAACAAAATGGTTCGCAAAGCCTTCTCTATGGCGATTGACCGCCAAAGTTTGATTGACAATGTGACGAAAGGTGGACAATTACCTGCCCATTCCCTCACCCCTCCAGGCAACTTTGGTAATATGGCCGATGATAAAACCATTGGTGACTATTTGGTACAACCCAAATATGCTGACCAAATGGCTGCGGCCCAAAAAGTCCTAGCTGATGCGGGTTATCCTGAAGGTGAAGGCATTGATATTGTTCTCATGCACAATACCTCTGAAGGCCATGCTCAAATCGCTCAAGCCATTCAAAGCATGTGGCAAGAAGCCTTCCCCAAAGCTATAATTAAAATTGAAAACCAAGAATGGGCTGTTTATTTGAAAACCATCTTACCTGATGCTGATGATGCCGAAAAACCCAACGTGGCCCGTAATGGTTGGTGTGCGGATTATCCTGACGCGAATAACTGGGTGAATGATGTGTTCAACAGCAAGAGTGACAGCAACTATGCTAAATTCTTCAACGATAAGTTTGACAAAATTGTGGAAGATGCCGCGTTTGAAGCTGACCCCACCAAACGGCTTGAACTTTACAAACAAGCCGAAACCACTCTCATTAACGAAGAAGATGGCATTGCTCCCATTTACTACTATACGTATGTTCGTCTCTACAAACCCTGGATTACGAAAAAAGTAGTTAGCCCGGTGAGTGGTGACCCCATTTCTGAATGGCGCATTGACATGGACATGAAAAATGCAGCCAAAGGTACAAAATAGTCTAAGGTAACGACAACCTATCAAAGCGGCGCAGTCTTCTAAGGCTGCGTCGCTTTTCATAAAAACCTCAATTTAACACCTCAAAGGAGGCTCCCTCATGTTTGCTTACATTCTCCGTCGAATTATCTGGTCAATCCCTGTAGTTTTATTATTAACCTTCACTGTTTTTGCCCTAATGAGAGCCATTCCAGGCGGCCCATTTGACCTGAACGAAAAGGGGATTCCCGCTGCCGTGCGTGAAAATGCCATGCGCCGCTACCATTTAGATTGGTCATTAGGATTACAATTTTCTTCTTATGTATTAGGAGACGATGTAACCACCATGATGTGTAGTGGGTTAAGTTTCTTCCCTGGCTGTGACCTGGTTTTAAGTTCATCAACCAAAGGAGTCTCTTTAGGCTTAATTCGCGGCGACTTGGGCATCTCTTTTAAGACACGCCGTACCGTCAATGACCTCATCGCAGAATCATTCCCAGTTTCATTCCAATTAGGCATTATGGCAATTGCCATTGCTTTAGCCTTAGGTATTCCCGCAGGCACCGTCGCCGCCTTAAGACAAAATAGTTGGGTTGATTACACCAGCAGTTTTTTTGCCATCCTCGGATTATCCATCCCTGGCATCGTTTTAGGCCCATTGCTCATTTGGATATTTCCCCTAACACTGGGCATTTTTCCAGTCGCAGGTTGGGGTTCATCCCCGCCATTCTTCCTCGGCATTTTTCCTAGATCTATTGGGCCAGAATTTTGGTCTTATATGATTCTGCCCGCTTTCACCCTCGGCACCTCTGTTTCCGCCGTCATCGCCCGCCTCACCCGCGCCAGCCTCCTGCAAGTCATTCGAGAAGATTACATCCGCACCGCCCGTTCCAAAGGACTATCTGAACAAGTTGTTGTTGTCCGCCATGCCCTGAAAAATAGCCTTATCCCCGTTATCACGGTTCTAGGGCCACTCGTCGCGGGAGTAGTTACGGGAACATTAGTAGTAGAGCAAATTTTTGGCGTGCCAGGCATGGGAAAACACTTCATCGCCAGCATCGGTAATCGTGATTACACAGTCATCACGAGTGTAACTTTAATTTACGCCGTTTTATTAGTTATCGCTAATTTAAGCGTTGACATTATGTATGGTTGGTTAGACCCACGTATTCGCTATAGCTAAACCTAAATTACCCCAAAAACAGACAGGATTTACAAGATTTACAGGATTGAAAATAAATCCTGTAAATCTTATAAACCCTGTCCCAAAAATCAATGGAGAAAACTTTATGACTACGGCTCAACCCTCAACCAAAGCCCTAGCAGTACCCCAACGCAAAGAACGAACCCCCTTTGGGGATGCCGTCCAGCAACTCTTAAAAAATAAATTAGCCGTTGTCAGTGGTGGTTTTATCCTCCTACTCATCTTCATTGCGATATTCGCCGACTTCCTTAATGGATACACCTTACAAGGCTATGATACCGCCCCCATGGAGCCATTTGCCAAGCAAGTATTACAAGATAATAATGCCCGCCCTGGTAGTGTCACCCAAAGCCCCAACCTGTCGGGCTTTGTTTATTGGCTTGGCGCAGACAATTTAGGGCGTGACCTTTGGACACGAACTTTATATGGCACCCGAGTTTCGATTACGGTTGCCATCATCGCCTCTACCGTTAGTCTCATTGTTGGCCTAGTTTATGGCCTCATTGCGGGCTATATGGGCGGACGAATAGACAACTTCATGATGCGAGTGGTGGATTTTTTATACGGTCTACCTACCATCATTGTCGTTATTTTAATGCAAGTTTATTTCAAAGCCCTCGCTCGTCAAGGGTCAGACAATCCCGTGGTCAATTTACTCTTGGGGCTAAACGCCAGCATGGGCGGATTACTTTTTATATTCATTGCGCTTGGCCTATTAAACTGGCTCGGCATGGCACGGATTGCTCGTGGACAAACCCTCTCCCTCAAGCAAAAAGAGTTTATTGAGGCCGCCAAATCCATTGGCGCAACCACCCCCAGTATTATTTTCAAACAAATCTTACCCAATATTATTGGGCCGTGCATTGTCTCCGAAAGTTTAGCTATTCCTGGCTATATTTTAACCGAATCCTTTCTGAGCTTCATTGGCTTAGGCGTGGATGCCCCCACCCCTAGTTGGGGCATTATGATAAATGAAGCCTACAAAGGATTACGTTCTAGTCCCCATGAACTATTCGCCCCCGCATTTGCCCTCACTTTAACGGTATTAGCCTTTAACTTTTTAGGTGACGGCCTCCGCGATGCCTTTGACCCCCGCTTACGTGGCTCATGATTTTGCGCTTTTGGAGTCCAAATCTTTAGATTTGTTAGAGTCAAATCTAAAGATTTGGACTCCAGTTTTTGGCTGTATATCAAGGACAACATGGCGCAAACAACCCCTTCATGGGGCGCGCCAA
>JAIFLK010000145.1 GCA_020049115.1 Chloroflexota bacterium
TAAAATCACCTGGCGTTTTACGACTCCCATGGCTCGTCAAACCTTAAAACGCCATTACGATAAGATAAAAACTAAATGAACAGGGTACTAGCCGCGTCCCATTCATTACTATTTAACCACTTGTACAGGCCCCTGCTTGCCATAATTTCCCGCCGCCAACGCCATATCAAAAATATCCACCTGTCCGTCCCCCGTCAAATCGGCAGCGGAGTCGCTGCTTTGGTAGCGGCTGCCAATCAAGGCCAAATCAAAGATATTTATTTCGTTATCTCCCGTCACGTCACCACCGAGCAGCGTGACCGTGCCTATATTGATGTCTGAAACACTGGCCTCACCTTCTAACCAAGCACTTAAGTAATTTGTAGCCGTAAAATTGAGCCGATAATGACTCAGCCCCATCGCCATGAGCGCAAAATGACCGTTAGCCTGTGTTTGAAATGTTTGTTGCGTGTTTGTTAAAGTTTGTTGTATTCTTGTTATGGTAATCCCCGTTTGGTCAGTCTGCCCCTGACGTTTCACTTCACCTGAAAGGGCGATTATCGGCCCGCCCAAGTGAATTTGCCCCGTTGAGGTTATGGCCTCCAAACGATGATTGCTATTGTTTATTAACACGGCATGGCTAAAAGTGAGCGCGGTTTGACCCTGAGTTTGCCCTTGCCAATTCAGGGTGAATAAATCACTGTCACCTGTTAGCGGCGTTTCAGGCGCAATGAGCGTGCCTGACAAACGAATCACGCCATCGCTGACCTTATTTTCCGCCATGAAAAATTGCTTGCCCGTTAACGCTGACCCTAACGCCACTTGCACCCCCGCCGTATCGGGGTCAGCGTCTAGCAATGTGACCACCGTTGGGTCGTAATTGATGGAAATATCAAAGGCGTACAAATTGCTAATGCCCGTTACCATCAATTTCATGGTACTGGTTGCTTGGGGCGCGAGTTGCAAGGTGGCTGGCTCAAATTGTAATTGAGCCGAACTTTGCGCTTGAGCAATTACCACTTGCCTCAGTGCAACGCATAACGCTAAAGCTAGGCTAAATAATAAGAATTGTTTCATAGTTAGGAATTAGGAATTAGGAATTAGGAATTAGGAATTAGGAATTAGGAATTAGGAATTAAAAACATTTAATTCCTAATTCCTAATTCCTAATTAACACTGGCCCCTGCTTACCATAATTGGCGGCGGCTAACGCCATATCAAACACATTCACCAAGCCATCGCCGTTCAAATCGGCGAGGGTATCATGCCCATTGTAATGGTTGCCAATATAGGCCAAATCAAAGATGTTAATTTGGTCATCTCCTGTAACATCACCACCGAGCAATTGAATATCGCCCAAATTGGCTTTGCTGCCCTCAACTCGCGCCGAGAGATATTGTGGGGCGGAGATGGTCAGAATGTATGGCCCTGTGCTTTCAATTTTGAAATAACCGTTATTTTCGTAAGGTACGGCTTGGTCATTCAGGCTGATATGCACATTATCAAAACCACGACGACCTGGCAATTGTAACCGCCCCTCCACCAAAAAATTCGGTAGAACTTGTAATGCACCGTCCTGTAACGTGACGGGAATAGGGCGGCCTTGCGAGTCAAAGAGATGCACTGTTGAGAGAATTAATTCGGTTTCACCCGCCGTCAAACTTTCCCATTCAATGTTAAGCAAGCTGCCACTGCCGCTAAAAGGTGGCTCGATGGTGGCGGTGAAGGTCAATACGGGGTTGAAAACATCACGCTCAGGCACGCTCACTGGATTTAACGGCGTGGGCAAACTCTTTGCAAACACTGTGCCAAGCGAGGTACCGACCACCTGATAAAAGGGATTGAAAAAATCCTCCACCCCGTTATTAAGCGTAAACTCAATCCGTTTCAGGTCATGGACATTCAGAATTTCTAACACTGTATTACCCGAACCACTGCGTGGCAGCCGTGTCACTTTGGGCGCAACCCGTAATATAGGTTCAGCATAATGGGTCACTTGACATTGACTCAACTCAAAGCGATACCGATTGACCGTGAGGCAATCTACTTTTTCAATTTGCCCCTCATACAGCATGCGCCCCGCCAGTTCGCCAGATTGATAACTATTATCAGCATAAATCGTCCAGCCCGCCAGATTCAAGCCCGCGCTTGGTTGGTCAGCCCCATTATGGCGCACCCAAAAACGGACATGCACCGTTTGCGTGGGCGCAGTTTCATCGGAAGCCAGCCCGACCAATTGCCCCTGCGCCACAAAATCACCCAATTTGAGTTGGATGCTGCTTTGTGCCAGCGAGTAATAAACCGTTTCCCAGCCATTAAAATGACGTAATATGACCATGTTACTGTCTTTATCCACCACCACCCCCTCAGCTGCCGCCGTCACCTCACGCTCACGCCCCGTATATATCCCGTAAGAATTGACGGGTTCATTAAAACTCAACGGGCCAAAATCAACGGCTTTACGTTGCGGGCCGCCATTTGGCCCGCCCAAATATCGCCAAGTCTGCCCCGCAGGAAAAGGTAAGACAAAATTTGGCATGGCTGAGGCCGCATTAGTTTCACTCGGTTGCAAAAATGGCCGCGCTGCAGCCGATAATAAACTGTCAGGCAATTGCGTTAGCCATGAGGCATAGTCGGCTGAATCAGGCAGGGCGATGTGCCAAGCCGCGCCGTCCCAATGGGCGAAGGCGGTTTTGGTTTCACCTAACGTATTAGTTGAGCGTAAACTGACAATTGCCCACTCATTTTCTATTTGACTGACTCCGACTTGCCAATCATTGCCAATTGCTTGGGTCACCGATTGGCGGAGTAAGGTTTCGGAATCTGTTGTTTGGGCTAAGGCCGCGCTCGTGGTTAATAAAAACAGCAAGGTTAAGCCCAACCACAATTGCATAAAATAACGATTACCGTGTTGCATGATATAACTCCCTCTGTCAATTAGGAATTGGGAATTAGGAATTAGAAACTCCTAATTCCTAATTCCTAATTTGTCGGTTGCCAATTGGTTAATGGCCCTGTTTTTTGGTAATTTTTCGCCGCGAGGCTAAGGTCAAAAATGTCCACAATGTTATCTACATTTAGGTCAGCGGTGGCTTGAGTGCTGCCATACGCGGAGGCTACGGCTGCTAAATCTAAAATGTTAATTAAGTTATCGCCATTAATGTCACCCGTCAGCAGGGTTAATGTCCCTAAATTACCCTGCGGCATGGCATATTGCCCTGGTAGATAATGGGTGGCAGTCACTCGTAAGCATTGGTAATTCGTGGTGCTGGCAATGGTTGGCGTAGAGCCGAGCGTAAATTGCCCTGTCGCGTCAGTTATCGCAATGGCTTGGCTAAAGGTGGCGGTGGCGCAGGGTTGGTCACTAACGAAAATTTGCGCGCCGCTGTGATTGGTGCGCCCTTGTAAGACAATCTTGCCACTGATACCGTTATTATTGGCATTAAAAACGCGATTGATGGCCGCTAACGCATCGACGCGGGGCGTAATGCGACTGTTACGCTTGTCGGTGACGGCGTAGCCTGTTTCTTTCAAGATGGTTTCAATTTCGGTTGCGCTGAGGGTTGGTTTGGCCTGTAACATGAGCGCGGCAACGGCGGAGGCATGGGGTGTGGACATGGATGTGCCTGACAAACTGACTTGCCCGCCACCAAGTTTGGTCGAGATAATTGTCGTGCCAGGGGCAAGTAAATCCAATTCAGAGCCGCTATTGCTGGAACATGTTACCATGTTGGGGCTGACGTTGGTATCAGTACACGAAGGCCAATTATATTGGGCGACAGCTTTATCATGCACATTACCAACCGCAATAACGCCCGTCACGCAGGCGGGGGCCATCAATTGGTTCGGCAGCCCGTCATTGCCCGATGCCGCGAAGATGACCAAACCTGCTTGCCGCGCCGCTTTAATCGCGTTGGCATATAAAATGGTATTGGCGTTAATATTATCACAGATACCGTCATATTTACCACCGCCCAAACTCATGCTGACCACTTTAATGTTATACGCCGCCCGATTTGCTACGACCCATTCTAACCCTTTGACCACATCAGATGTCCAGCCTGAGCCACTACTGTTCAACACCCGTACCGCCACAATCCCCGCGTCGGGCGCAACACCTAACGGGGCAGTTGTGCCATCACTCGTAATAATGCCCGCGACATGCGTCCCATGCCCTTGCTCATCTTGCGCCGAGAGACCTTCATCGCTTTGGCTAGGCGGACAAGTGGCATGGTTAAAGCAATGTTGAGTAATAATACTGCCCATTAAATCGGGATGGCTGGTATCCAGACCCGTATCTAGCACCGCCACGTTGACCCCTTTGCCCGTTAAGCCAAATTGCGAGCGCACTTGGGGGGCTTGCATTAATGTGCCATTTTCGCCTGTCGCGGTCATCTGCACGGGCATATCCACATCAACCGCCTCAACTTGGGGGTTAGTTTGTAAGGCTGCTAACCCCTCTGGGCTGACCTCCGCCACGAACGCGGGCAGGTTTTCATAACGATGAATTTCTTCAATCTCCGCCGCAGGCACACTCTGCATGACCGCATCTTGGGTGTCAGCAATTTCAACTTTTAGCTCGGTGGCATCCGTGATTTGCGCGTCAGGCATCCGTAAGGCCACAATGACCTGCACTGTGTCTGTTTGTTGCGACGGGGGCGCGGCGTAACTAGGGCGGCTAGAAGATAACATAAGCAATAAGGCTAGTAAGGTGAAGCCTAGTTTGGGGATAGTCATGGGTTGTTTGTCCGTTGTCAGTTGTCATTCGTCATTTGTTATTTGTCAGTTGTTATTTGTCAGTTGTTATTTGTCATTGGTTATTGGTCATTAGTGACTTATAACAAATGACCAATGACAAATGACAAATGACCAACAACAAATGACGAATGACAAGTAACAAATGACTATAATTGTTTTAAGGCGAGTTTAGCCGTATCGTTATCGGGGTCAAGGCGCAGGGCTTGTTGTAGGCAAATGCGTTTTTCGCTCTCTTGTTGTGCCACTAACCCCTTACCAAGCCAGGCTTCGGCGTTGGCGGGGTCAAGCTCTACGGCTTGGCTGAAATATTCGTACGCGGCCTCAAAATTTTGTTGCGCCATGGCCTCGTTCCCTTGATAAGCCAACATGCTAGAGGAGCGACTGGAGGAAAAATTACCACTGGGCATTTTGCGGATGGCGGGCTGATTGGGTGGCTCAAGGGCTTGGCTGCGTTGCCACAGTAGTCCTGCCCCTAACAAAATAATTAAGCCAATCACTAGGCCACTGATGATGAAACCCCAGCCATTGAACATGCCACTATTTCCGTTAATTACGGTGACAGTAGAGGTTAAAACGGCAGTGGCGGAGGGGTCAACGGTGCTTTGGGGCGTGGCAGCGATGTCGTTGTTAATGTCTAACACTAAATCATGGGCTTCGTAAGGTAATGAAGCAAGGTTGGCAGCCACAAGTTTAACATTGGTAAAGCGCAAATCAATCGGGTGACGATTATCTTTCACTTGGAAGATAATACTGGCGAGCGTACCACTGCCACTAATGGCGGGGGCGGGGTTAAGCATGGTTACGACTAGTTTTATCACCCCATTCGCTTTATCTACCGAGTTGATGACCACCAAACGGTCTTTTTCAGGCAAAAGCTGGCCGAGAATAATTTGGTCGCCGTTGGTGAGGGGGTCGTTATCCTGCACAGCCAGTTGGTCGGCGGGATAACTTATTTGAATTTCTGCCCCATAGAGATTTTGCACCCCATTTAGCGCAATCTCTATAACTAATAATTGGCTATCTTGAATCGGAGAGCGTTGCAAATCAAGTCGGGCAATTGGCTCATCGGCTTGAACAACGTTAGAGGCAAGAGATACCAGGAGCAAAAGTAAGATTAATGTTAGCCATCGGCGGAGTGAGTGGTTCATGGTGTGGGTAATTTCCTAAAACCTGATAGATTTCCACCTATAACTAAATGGGAGATTTATTCATCAGGTGACTTCAAGTCACCTGATGAATAGAGCAGACAAAAACCTATCAACTCTGGAAACGTTATTTCTGAATGGTAGCGGTAATGGGTTGGCCGTCTTGATTGACGAGGATGGCTGACTTAATGGAAATGGCGGTTGGGTCGGTGAGTTTCTCCTGAAGGGTGATGGTCGCCACTACACCACTGCCGTTAAAGCCTTCACGGGGCGCAATTTGCGTGACCACGTAATGAATACTGCCCTCAGTAACCTCGTTCTTAACATTAAAATCAGGGACGGGGGCCACGCCTGGCTTTAATTGCACCCCTTCTTTTTGGCTATCGGCATCCACAATTTGTAATTTACTGGCCTCAAAGGTTAGCTCTAATTCTACGGCGTAAAGTTTCTGCACATTATTGACCCAAATTTCTACCATTGGCTCTTTTTCAGAGGCTACCAGTTGAATGGTAGCTGCTCCAGTTAGATCAGCATTAGCAGTTGTTGCGGCAGCGGTGGGAGCAGCAGCTTGATTATTGCCACTACACCCCGCTAATACCATGATGAAAGTGAAACTAAGAATAAGATGTTTTTGTAACCAACTAGACATGATGTGTCTCTCCTGTAAGTAAAGTGAATTAGAGAGAATTATAAGGCTTAAAGGCTAATTGGCAACATGTGAACGCGAATGGGGCGAAGGGGGCGCGATAGCCGCGAAAGAAAAACGAAACACTACAAATGCCAAGTCTACCCACCTTAGTCCCCCGACATCAGGGGGAGATTTTACTCCCTCTCCTATGTAGGAGAGGGTTGGGGTGAGGTGTTTGCGTTCTTCTTCCACTTCTCACTTCTAATTCCTACCAGTAAGCCCTCCGCCCAATCCACCGAGCCAGAGGGCTTACTTTTTATTCCTAATTCCTAATTCCTAATTCCTAATTGCGTTACTTCCATTCCGTCAACGGCCCTTGTTTGCTATAGTTGCTGGCCGCTAAACTCAGGTCGAAGATATTCACTTTGCCATCTTGATTCAGGTCAGCCGAGAGGTCACTGCCATTGAAGCGGCTGGCGAGATAGGTCAGGTCAAAGATGTTAATTTTGTTATCTTGGTTCACATCACCCGCTAAGAGGGTTAAACGTCCCACATTTAACATGCTGTTACCTGCGGTATCACTGCTGCGGACACCCGTATTGGCGACCACTTGACCGCTAAGATAGCCTGGATAGCTGATGCTGGCGACACTTTCACCGACTAAGACGAAATTACCCGTCATGCCGCTTTCAATCTGGCGACCACTGTTGGTGGTGATGATAATGCCACTGTTGTTGCTGCGGCCTTGCAAGGCCACTGAACCGAGCGTGGTATTATTACAATCTGTTGCCACATAGCCTGGGTCAACCGTGCCTGCATTGACCGTAATTTTCACATCATTATCATCTACTAAGGTCAGGTTTTGCACTAACACTTGGCTTGGGCCACCGCTGCCCGCTTTCCAATTGATGGTTAGCAAATCTTGCGTGCCATTAATCATATTGCTACCTAAAACACTGGCGGCAAATTTGATAATGCCAGTAGTATTATCAAACGTTTTGACTGCAACCACCCCATTGGTCGGGCTAGAGAAAAAGGCAGCATTTTCTGTCAGACTATCCACTTGCGCCACACTGGGGTCAAACTTAATTTCCATGTCCACCCCACGAATGTTGACGGCGTTCTTCATTTCTATCGTCATCGCCCCAAATTCGCTACACACTGGAGCAAAACCGAGTGAGTTGGCTAACGGCGTAACAATCGGTGTTGGAGTCGGCGTGACAGGTGTCGGGGTTGGAGTCGTGGGCGTTTCAGTCACTACAGGAGTTACTGGAGTCTGAGTTGGTGTAGCAGGTGTTTCCGTGACCACAGGCGTTACTGGCGTTTCAGTTACGACAGGGGTTACAGCTGTCGCAGTCACGGTAACTGTCACGACAGGTGTACTAGGCGTGGCCGTTGGGCCAACGGGGGTAGCTGTTGGTTGAGTAGTCGTTGTGCCAACCACTAAGACAAATTTCTCGGCGGTACATGGGGCAAAACGAGTCCCCGTTAGGTCACTCGCTTGGAAGTTAAAGCGATAAGAACCCGCCACATTGGTATTGTCATAGCTACCGTCATATTCACCTGCTCGGTCTAAGAAGCCAATGCCACTGAAGGCTTGAGCGTTCAAATCAACGGTTTTAACCACTTGCACATCTACATTTGCCCCGCCTAAAGGTTTGCCATTGGCATCCGCTAATTTCAGGGTGAGGTTAATTTTATCACCAACAGCATATTGATTTTTGTCAAAAACCACATCAGTCACTTGGCATGAGAGCAATTCTACCGTAGGAGTCGCCGTTGGCACTACAGGTGTGGCGGTGGGCAACTCGCTGGTTGGCGTGATGGTTGCAACAGGTGTACCAGGAGTCGGCGTAACATTACCATCAGAAGTCGGCGTTGGGGTCACAGGTTCAGTCGTTGGGGTTGGGGTCGCATCCAATTCACATGGGACTTGTTCGGCCACTGCATCACGGAAGTAACCCAACTTGTTATATAAATTTCGACCAGGTGAACTCGTCCAAGAGACATCACGTCCACCCGCAATGACGGGGATATTGCGTAAACCGTCATAATTAGAACGGCTTTGGGGGTCAATGTCATTTTGGTCAAGTTTCCAAGACATCAACTCAACGGCACTGTCTAACATGGCATCACTCGGTTCAGCCACACTTAAATGGGGGTTGTCACAACTGCCATAGCAGCCTAAGAAACCAATCGCCATCGAACCAACATTGTGGGTGTCATGAATACCCGCCACATCACCATCATTCGGGCCAGCTTCATAAACGCCATCCTCATCAAAATTACCTGCTCGCCCTTCATAAATCACCCCATTCGGGTCAATCATAAAGTTGTAGCCTGTGTCACCCCAGCGTAAGATGCGAGCATGGAAGTTCCAGACGGAGCGCACAACGCCAGCGTAATCTTGTCCCCAGCCGAGCGTGTTAGGGGTTTCACTTTGATGAATGATGATATGCGTTACAGGGGCATAACGAGGAGCTAAACGGCTACCTTGCCCATGCGGATTGCCCCATTCCGTCCGAGAAACAATCACGGGCTGTGGCAACGGACACGTTTCCGCCGCAATTTCCGCATCGGCTTTTTGCGCCGCAATATCGCTGTCGCTAGGGCCATTGCTATTATCGCTAAAGACCAAGCTAACACTTTCTAACGTGCTAAGGCCGCGCAAAGTGACGCGCACTTGGAGGCCAACTTTCTGCCCACCCACCCAAATCAGATTGCCCGCAAATTCATCATTACGAGCAGGGAAGAACGCGTAAGGATTAGCTTCCCAGCCACTCCAACTGCCATCAGCCATGTGGAGACGGGTTTCAATCAGTAAATCGGCATCATTCGCAATATTCGCTTTCCATAACGGCACAATATCGCTGACACTATTGAGCGTGGTTTGAATTTCGTCAGATTCATACACGCCTTCACTTTGACCTGCGGCTACCGCTAACGCATTACCATTTATTGTTAAACCATTTAACGTGCCATGACTACCAAAATAAGTTACATCTAAATTCATTTCTTGTGAGGGAACATCTTCCCCCTGCATTGACGGGTGCGCCCAACTCACATCAGTTGAAACAAACGTCAATAAAACTGCTAGCGCGGCCACTAAGCCGCTAAGAGACCAAATATGTTGCAGAAACCGTTTCATAAGAAAACCTCCTCAAGGTTAAACACTAAAATTTATTTGATGCGTTCAGTTTAACACAAGGAGGGGGCAATCTCAACAAGGTTAATGCTGAAATCGTGTCAGTAACATCTGTGGTTATGGCTTAAGTGGTAGCACGGAGAGGGCGTTCAATGGCAAAACAACGGTTGATTATTGGCTTGGTGACAGGTTAGCGGTCATTAAATCGGTTATCATGGTTCATTATGACATCATGGTTTATTTTAGGTAATATTTTAGCCCTCAATCTATTCACCATGCCCATGACCACCACTCAACCGATTAGCGTGGTGTGGTCAACTGATGTGGCAACTCAGGTGATTTATTTGGATACACCTTCTAAAGCGGAGTTATATTGGTCGCCTGTGGCCTATTGGTCGCCGACAGCAAATGAAATGCTGATAAGTGATTACAATAGTGCTACTACTTTTACCGATTATATCATCTTGAAGGCTAACGCCCCTGAGTTTGAACTCACTCATTTATTGACTCAACCCGTTAATAGTTTGACCAATTTTGGCGCGCAGTGGTCGCCAGATGGTCAGCAGATTGTCTATTTTGACCCATTCTTAACACGTATGAACCGTGATGGGAGTCACATTACGGCTATTAATCCTGATTTACAGGTTTTTCGAGAGAATGATAGTTTTACGGGTTGGGTGGGAAATGATATTTTTGTTTATAATGTATATACGGGTGGTGGTAGTAATCAAGCTATTTTTGTTGATATTTTTTCAGGCCAATATATGGATTTTAGACAAGGCTTAAGATTACTACCTCATTCTAATAATAATTACGTAGCTTTTAGTAGTTATGATATGAGATATGCCAGTATGGGGCCAGTGGTGTTTACCATGCCCACTCAATTAACAGGCACAGTGGCTTATACTACTCCTAGCTATTTCATTCAACATGATTGGATAGAAAACTATCATAAATTTGACGTTAATCCTGAAACCTTAGAGCCATATCATGAAATTAATGTTGTGGCTCTCCCACGCGGTTGGCTAACTAACTCAAATCAACTGTTATTCACCTCTAATTCCAATGAAAGGCAAATTAGTTTAAGCAACCCTCAATTACGTAGCATAGAAATTTTTACTGAAACTCACCAACTCATGCTGTGGGATTTGGATACCCATGAGGCTAAGGTATTGGTTGCCAATGCAGTCGATGGGCTATTTTCGCCTGATGGGACAGTTTTGGCCTATTTAAGTTTTTTCCCGCAAAAGCACCCCATGACTGAAACCCTCGCTTTTACAACAACTCATATTATCAGTTTTTATTTGCAATTACTGAATATGTCTACTAAACAAGTTACGTTGTCATCACCTGTATCAACTCAAATATGGTATAGTTTTGATTCTGGTCGGGCGATAGATATTAGTTTCTCTCCTGACAGTCGTTATTTACTGTATTATACACCAGAAAGATTTTTGGTTGACTCTCATAATACCGTTTATCTCAATTTGCTAGATTTACAAACGAACACCGTCATTTTTAGCACACTTAGCACGCAATCCATCACGGATTATTTACCTTTATGGTCGCCCAATGGTCGCCAATTTATTTATCCTGATATTCATGGCAATTGGCACAGTTACCATGTTGCTGACAGCAAAATTGTCTCAATCACCCAACAAGGGGGCATCAATTTACGACAACCTCACTGGTCATTTGATGGCCGTTACGTGAGCTTTTATGATACCTTAAAACATCAAATTGCTATCTTAACCATGCCGCAATAACTAAAAAATCACGTTAGCTGGCAAATAAAAATAAGTAGCTAGTCCTATTGAAAAAAAAAGGGTTCTGAGGTATAATTAAAAGCGTGGACATTCAACAGTCTCCTTGTTGGATTGGTTGGGTGTAGATAGCTGATTGGTTGGGGCCCAAAAGGTTATTTGCACTAGGTTGGGGCCCAAAAGGTTATTTGCACTATCATGGTTTCTCTCCTTTGTTTGAAGCAAAAGCCTAGCGTAATGCTAGGTTTTTGTGATTCTGGGCATTTATAGTTTACCGAAATCAAATCGCTTTGAACAGGTGATAAATAAAACAAGGCTACGGATAAAAATGCCGTAGCCTTGTTTTATTTATTATCGCAATAGAGTTAATTATTTACTCCTCACCAACCCAACCCACTAGCTCAGGTTCGCCCCACACCGCCCATGTCCATTGATGGCTGCCGAGGGCTTCTGTGGCAAACTCAAAACGCGAGACATCGCCGACAGGGAGATTAAGGGGAATTTCGACTTCTTGCCAATGGAGGCTGTTTGTTTGCTTACCCCACACTCGCATGCCATTGACCCGCACACTAAAAGCTACTAAATTGCTAGGAACAATCCGAGAACCGTCGCGAATCCCTACGGCGACGCGCAAACTGACCTGCTGTAACGTTTTAGGAATAGCCACCTGATATTCCAACACCGCTTGGCCGACCACCGGTGGATGCGCCCACAATGCAGGACGAGTTTCGCCGCCGACTTGCGCCAAATCCATTTGGATGTGCATGCCTTTGGCCTCTTGCGAGGTGGCAATGGTGGCCTGATTAAACATTTCAATAAAGCTATAGCTCCACATGACGGCAGGAACTTGGGTGGCGAGACTTTCTTGCCAATGTAAAAAAGCGACATAATCGCTGAGTTTACGTTGGCTTTCGGGCAATAGTCGTTGTATTTCTGGGATAAGTTGGGATAAGTCAGTCATTTTAGGATTTAGGCAACGAATTAAACGAATTGAGCCTTTATAAGGTTCAAAACCTTATAAAGGCTTAACGTTTAATTCGTTGCTAGGAGTTTGTTTTTATTATAAAGTTACCGCGTTATTAACCCTAAACCAACGATTGAGGAGATAAAGGCAGCCGAAAATAGGCAACATCACCACTGTATTCAAAAACGCGGCGGGCATGATGATATTGACGAAGGCAATTTCAGGGGTAAGAGGGCGGCCTAAGCCACGCAGGAGGGTCAGGGCAATGGCGTAAAATAAAATAGTGATGGGCAAAATTAACATGGCAGGCATAGCTAAATTGGTGCGTCCAAAAATTCGGTCATGAATGAGGTCAGCGGCTAAGGCCACCATGAACATAGTGACGGTGAAGACCCCAAAGGGCGTAGCACTGGTGAAATCTAAACATAGCCCCGCGAACAGTGCCAACGATAAACCCTCGTCCCAACCGCGTAAGATAATCCAACTAATCGTTACAATAAGGATTAAATCGGGGTGTACCAGATTAAATTTAAGGTAAGGTGAGAGCGTGATTTGCACTAACCAGGCGAGAATTAAGGTGATGTAAGGCATGAGGTGTAATATTTAGTCATCTGATGACTAAACTCTCACTTTTCCTGTTGTTGCAAAATTTCCGACTCAATATCTACTGGCTCAAACGCGGTGATGACGAGGACGGTTTCCAACTTACCAAAATCCACAGTTGGCCGAATACGGGCAGTTTGGAATAAATCCTGGTCACGCTGAATCACCTCCGTCACCTGCCCAATGACCAATTTGCTGGGGAAATTTCCGCCTAAGCCAGAGGTTAACACAATGTCACCTGGGCTGACCTGTTCATTTTGCGGAATCCGATCCATGATGAGGCTGGTATCAATCGTGCCGCGCACCGTCCCCGTGGCTCGACTATTTTGCACGACGGCATTGACGGCACTGGCGGGGTCTATCAACATTAAGACGCGGGCATAATTAGGGCCAACCTCCGTCACCCGTCCCACTAGCCCGCGATGGGTCACAACGGGCATGTGTTTGGCTATGCCATCCCGCGCCCCAACATCAATGTAAACGTAATAGAGAAAATTGGTGGGGTCAATACCAATGATGCGCCCTTTGACCTCTGCGCCTTGATAATTAAATTGCGGATTACTACGGGTATAATTGAGCAATTGATGGAGTTGTTCATTTTCGCGCGCCATTTCCCGTAATTGTACATTTTCGATGAGCAATTTTTCGTTAGTAGTTTCTAACTCGCTGACGCGGCTTTGCAAAGTAACGATATTTTTAGACAAATTACTTTGGCCGAGCAGATCTTGGGCGGTGCTGGAAATGGATTCTTGCAGGGGAACTAACGCAGTTTGAATGGCTACTCGGAGAGGAGTGAGATAACCAAGTTGGCCTAAGCCAAGTAAAATCAAGGTCAAAATGAGGGAAAGAACGGACTGACGACTCATGGATAATTAGGAATTAGGAATTAGGAATTAAAATTTTAATTCCTAATTCCTAATTCCTAATTCCTAATTTTTATTGCGATTGCGTTGCAAGGCCGCGAGGACGGGGGCGTATTTATCGAAACTTTCTAAAATTTGCCCCGTGCCACGCACCACGCAGGTTAACGGGTCATCGGCAATATAGACCCGCATTTTGGTTTCTTCGGATAACCGCTCGGCCAAACCCTGAAGCAAACTGCCACCGCCTGCTAAGGCAATGCCACCTTCCATGAGGTCAGCAATCAACTCTGGTGGCGTTTTATCAAGAGTATCGCGAATGGTATCAATAATCACTTGCACTGCATCACTCAACGCCTCACGCACCTCGACGCTAGAGACTTCCACCGAGTCGGGCAGCCCCGTAATGAGGTTACGTCCGCGTAAAGTTACGGTTTGTTCTTCGGGTAAGGGATAGGCTGAACCAATGGTAATTTTGGCGCGCTCGGCCATGCGTTGCCCAATGAGTAAATTATATTTTTGGCGCGCATAGTTAATAATCGCCTCGTCCATCTCATCACCTGCCACGCGGATAGAGCGAGTCACTACCATGCCTGCCATTGAAAACACCGCCACCTCCGTTGTGCCACCACCAATATCGATAATCATGCTACCAATCGGCTCAGTAAAGGGCAGCCCTGCACCAATCGCCGCCGCCACAGGCTCTTCCACAATAATGGTCGAGCGCGCCCTGGCGTTACGGGCCGCATCTTCAACGGCGCGGCGTTCCACTTCCGTAACGCCACTGGGAATACCAATGACCACGCGGGGGGCATAAAATGGGGCGGGCAAAAAAGGGATTTGCTCATGGACTTTGCGGATAAAATAGCGCAACATGGCCTCCGTAATTTCAAACTCAGAGATAACCCCATCGCGCAAAGGACGAATGGCAATGATATTCGCCGGGGTGCGCCCCACCAACTCCTTCGCCTCAAGCCCAATGGCTAATGTTTGTTTCGTTTTCTTATCTATCGCCACAATCGACGGTTCATTAATGACAATGCCTCTGCCTTTCACATACACCAATGTATTTGCTGTTCCTAGGTCAATGCCGATATCTAATGAAAAAATTCCTAATAACCAATCTAAAGGACCAGACACGTTATAATTTTACTCCTCAGGTCTTATCAAATCATTAATCAGACACTTTATGCCTACTCAAATCTATCAAAGATAGGACTTACGCAAAACCGTTCATTTTGAGGAGTGACACACGCCCTCGTGTGTCACTGTTAGCACGAGGGCGTGCTAACCTCCGCGATTTTTGCGTAAGTCCTAAATGTGAACCGATAGATTATACCACAATCATAACATGGCACAAAGAAACTCGTCAATGACCAATTAGAGCCTCGCCGTTTCGCCGTAGTTAAAATTTATGCTATACTCTAACTATGTCAATTTTACTGTTAAATGAAGATGAATTACGTCAAGCGATTAATACCTCCGTTGCCATTGAAGCCATTGAAGCGGCCTTTTTTACGTTAGCGCAAGGGCGCACTAATTCAGTGGAAGTGGCTTATTTGCCGTTACCTGAAACACATGGTCAAGTGGAAATTAAAGGAACTTATCTCAGTGAAGCCCCTTACTATATCGTTAAGACGGCCAACACTTTCCTTGATAACCCTACGATTAATTTGCCCGTGCAAAATGAAGTTCTCATGGTTTTTGATGCCGCGACGGGTTTTCCCGCGGCCATTATTTTAGACCGAGGCTACTTAACCCAAATCCAAACGGGGGCCGCAGGCAGTGTGGTCGCGAGACATTTGGCGAATGAAAATCTTCATCAAGTAGCGATCATTGGCACCGGACAGCAAGCCTACATGCAGCTAAAAATGTTGCTTTCCGTACGAAAAGTACGAAAAGTATCAATTTGGGGCCGCTCACTCATGAATGTGGATACGTATGCTCGTCGTTTGATGGAGGAGCATGATTTGGATATTGAGATTGCGCCCTCGGTGCAGGCTGCAATTGAGTCGGCTGATTTGATTATTACGGCAACTTCTAGCGAACAGCCACTGATTGAGGCCGAGTGGCTCAAACCAGGCGTGCATATTACGGCCATTGGTAGCAATAGTTCGACTAAACAAGAACTGCATCCCGAAGTATTACGACGCGCCGATGTGATTATCGCCGATAAACTGAGCCAATGTGCTGAAATTGGCGAAATTCATCATGGGTTAGTGGCTGGCACAATAACCCTGGCCGATGTGCAAGGCGAATTAAGCGATTTGGTGGCGGGCAAAATTCCTGGCCGCACTAGCCCAGAGCAAATTACGGTGGCAGACTTAACGGGGCGCAGCGTCCAAGACTCGGTCATGGCAATTTTGGCCTTAGAAAAAGCCCTCTTCTTAGGCTTAGGCCAACGGCTGACATAAGTAAATTAACGATAACCCCTTGAATAGAATTTTCCGTCACCCCCACGTTATCTTTCTAGCGGTTTTAGTGGCCGCCAATCTAACCCTCTTTTTCCCCGCCGCCTCACCCTTACGCATTATTGGTTCATTACTACTTATCACAATTTTCCCTGGCTGGTTATGGGTTAATGACCTCGCCTCCGCTTCATTACGCCTCACTCTAGCCGCAGCCCTGAGTTATACTTTTACCAATCTCATTACTTTATTATTACATTATATACCTGGCCCACTTCCCATGTGGCAACTCGTAGCCGCGCTCAATTTAGTCGCGCTGCTACCCTTATTATGGCAACGGGATTATCGTAATCTATTTCCTAAACCTCACAGGTTTTTAAAACCTCTGAGGTTTAAATGGGCTTATCTCCTCATCTTACTGCCCGCGCTTTTCCTCCGCTTTACCAACCTCAATTATAGCGAATTTCAAGGTGACGAAGCCCTCATCATGATTTCCGCCGCCGAAGCCATGAGTGGACATGAGAACGCGCTTTTTCTACGCTCCAAAGGCCCCGCCGAAGTCCTCATGCCCCTCGCCCTGTGGCGACTCACTGGCACAATAACCGAAGGCATAGCACGTCTGCCTTTCGCCCTCGCCACCCTTTATGCAATTATTACCGTTTATTTAATCGGACAAAAATTAACCCAACCTCATCGAAGCCCGCAAATAATTGCGGACTCCCCTGAAATGCTTCCCCAAAAACCTCATCGGAGTCCGCAATTATTTGCGGACTCTTCTGAAATAACCCCTTTATTTGCCGCCGCCTTTTTAGCCTTTAACGGCTTCATGGTTGCCTTTGGGCGCATTGTGCAATATCAGGGCATGGTGGTGTGGTTTAGCAGCCTGGCCTTTCTCATGTTGTGTCAATGGCGTGAGACACGGCAACCCCGTTGGGCTTTCCTCAGTGGCTTCTTCCTCGGTAGCGGTTTGTTAGCCCATTACGATGCCATTTTAGTTTTACCCGCCCTCCTCTGGCTTGGACGCGAAGGAACGAAAAAGGACGAACCACGCGAACAAAACCCTCTCACTTCTCACTTCTCATTTCTACTTGGCTTACTCTTAGTTACGCTACCGTTCTACCTCCCCTACAGCCTCGACCCCCAAGCCAATCGCACCAGCGATTATTTGGGTGAACGTATAGGGCATAGCCTCCGTAATAATCTGCCCGCATTTTTTCAATTTAATAGCTTTTATAGTTCATTTTATTACATGGTCATTACCAGTATACTAGTATTTGGCTTCATACTGTGGTTGATTTGGCGAGCGCGCTGGGGGCGGTGGTGGCTGACCTTGCCGTTAATAACGGGAGTAATAGCCGTGACCATTTATCCCGAAGCCCTGAAATTTGGCTCACAAAATTTCGCGGGTGGCTTGTTTGGCCTGTTATTTTTAGTCACATGGCTGGCGTTACCCATGACCTCTATCGAACAAGCCTTGCTTATCTGGCTGGCCGTACCATTTTTAGGCTATAACTTTGTCGTTGCGCTTGGCCTCACCCACATTTATACCATCGTTCCTGCCTGGTCACTCATGGCGGCCCTCGCGACTGGACAAATAAGCGAACGCGAAGGGCGCGAAGAAAGTAATTACGAAGGACGCGAAGAAAATAAAATTGAAACTAATTTCGCGCCTTTCGCACTTGTCTTCGCCTTTTTCGCGTTCGCGTTCACCCTTTTTCTCTGGAACGCCTTTGTGCGCCATGACGTGGAATATTGGCAAGATTATCCGCAGGGCAACCTGACTCCCTTCTGGACACCTCACACAGAGTTACCCAAGGCAGGTTTTTTTGGCCTGGCTCATCGCGCGGGGTGGAAGGCCGTCGGGCAGGCCATTAGTCAGGGTGATTTGGTGGGTGATTATGGTAGCAACGAAGAACCTGACGTGACCACATGGTACACGCGGGGCGCGCCGCGTGCTTGTGACCCCTACCCTGAATTTTATTTTATGGCGGATGATTTGATTGACCCCGTTAAGTTGCCTAACGATATATTAGAGTCAGCATATCGCGAAGTGGGGCAATTTAATTTAACCAATGGCAAAGCCATGAAGTTACATCAACGTAACCCGACCACCTTACAGTTAGGTCAGCTAGATGAAACTCCCCTCGCGGCGCAATTTGACCAAACCGCCTGGCCTGAAGCCTTTGCCCGTTCAGGGCGCGGCGCAACTCCCGCGGCGGTCAATTTTAAGCAACTCATCAAACTGATTGGCTATGACCTGGACACACGGCGCGCTCACCCACAAGGGCGAGTCTCGGTAACGCTTTATTGGCAAGCCCTCACGAACATTCCCATGAGTTACCAAGTTTTTGTTCATTTAGAACGTGACGCTGGCCTGGCCGCCCAAGCTGATGGCGTGCCTGTTTGTTGGACATATCCCACGGATGTCTGGCGACCTGGGCAAATTATCGCCGACCAACATGCCATTGCTCTGCCCGCCGAGATAGCCCAGGGCGCGTATCGGTTGGAAATTGGCTGGTATCGCCCTGATGATTTCACGCGGTTAGATTGGCTTGATGAAGCGGGCAACCCTGCGGGGACAAGTTTTACGTTAAATAACGTAATAATAAGATAAACAAAAAGCCTCGCTAGGCCATGACACCTAACGAGGCTAAAGTAATAACCTCTATCAAGCTAATTAAGAAACATTAGCTTTTGTAATAACCCACTTCATAGCGTGCTTGGCTGGCCATAGCTGATAATAAATCATGTAATCCCGCATGGACTTTGCGATGTGTTTCACTTGTTCGCCAAGCCATCAATGATTCTTCGGTATCCCACCAGCTAATAATCGCCACTTCATTTTTATCTTTTGATTTTAAGACAAGAATCCCCTGAAAACCAGGTTGCTGGGTCACATGAGGACTCACCTCCTGCTCCCATTGTGCCACAAAACCATCTATCCGTGCGGCATCCATTTTTAAGTTTCTAATTGCTGCAAACATTTTAATCTCCTTTTATAAAAATAACCTTGTCTAACGAGGGCTACGCGCACTAAAAGTGACCGTTTGGCGGTTTATATCAGTTACTTTAATGCCTTCAATGTGCCTTACTAACTGTACTATATGCCTATTCGTGAGAAAAAACAAATTTGCTCTAATCTGCCAACGTTCTCTCAAAATATATCCCCACCTAACAATCCCATGCTTTTGCCAATTGAAAAAAGCATGTTATGCTACAAATTAACGATTATACGGAAGCTATACTGCGCGAGGGCATGAATTAAACTTTTCAGGAGTGCGAAAATTTCATTTTCGCAGTCAAAATGAAATTTTGAGACTCCAGTTTATGCCCTCTCGCAGTATAAGCAAAATTTGGAGTCGTAAAGCGTGCTTTGCGCCACAAAGCACGTTTTACGACTCCTGTCATAGAGGCATCTAGTCAATGATTAAGCAACATAAATTTTTAATCGGTGGTCAATGGCGTACCAGCGACCACCTTGAACCCGTTATTTTTCCTTACAATGGCGAGGTCGTCGGTGAAGTGTATCAAGCTGGGCCCGCTGATGTGGAAGACGCAGTGCAAGCGGCAGTACGCGGCTTTGAAATTACCCGAAAATTGCCGACTCATGCTCGCGCCCGTATCTTATTTAATTTGTTAGAGCAACTCGAAAAACGCAGTGGCGAGATGATTGAAGCCATGACCTTAGAGGGTGGTAAAACCCTTGATGTGACACGGGGCGAAACCGCACGCGCCATCGAAACCATCCGCGTGGCGGCGGAGGAAGCCAAACGCATCAACGGTGAGATTATTCCGCTTGACCTGACTCCCGCAGGCGAAGGGCGCATGGGCTTGGTCAACTATTTTCCCCTCGGTCCCGTTTTAGGCATTACGCCCTTTAATTATCCCCTCAATTTGGCCTGTCACAAACTCGCCCCCGCCGTCGCCGCAGGCAACTCTTTCATCTTCAAAACTTCGCCCAACACGCCCCTCTCAGGTGTATTACTCGCCGAAATGTTGCTAGACGCGGGCTATCCCCCTGAAGCCCTGAGCATGTTCACTTGCCCCAACCCTGTAGCCGAGAAAATGGTGCCTGACCCACGCATTGCCTACCTCACCTTTACGGGCAGTTCGCAAGTGGGTTGGCACTTACGGAGTATTGCGGGACGCAAGCGAGTTGGTTTGGAGTTGGGCGGTAATGCGGCGGCAATTGTGCATGAAGATGCTAACATAGATTACGCTGTGGGGCGGATTGCCATGGGCGGCTTTACTAATTCAGGCCAAAGTTGCATTTCGGTGCAACGGGTGTTGCTGCATCGTCCGATATATAATGAAACGGTAGAGAAATTACTGGATAAAATCAGCCAATTCAAGACGGGCGACCCGCGTGACCCGTCGGTCACGCTTGGCCCGATGATTGATGAACGGGCAGCCGCCAAAGCCTTCGTCAAAGTTCAAGAAGCCCTAGACCAGGGCGCATCGGCCCCCATTGGCGGCAAATGTCATGGGGCGATATTTGAGCCAACCGCCTTACTGAATACTACACCCACCATGCGGGTTAATCGGGAGGAGTTATTTGCCCCCATCATTACCATCAGTCCATATGACGAATTTGACGAGGCCATTGCGCTGTCTAACGGCACAGATTACGGGTTGCAAGGTGGGGTCTTCACTCAAAACATGAGCCGTATTATGAATGCGTACGAACGCATGGAGGTCGGCGGAGTCATTGTGAATGATGTGCCGACCTTCCGCGTTGACCAAATGCCTTACGGTGGCGTTAAGGGGTCAGGCATTGGCCGCGAGGGGCCGCGCTATGTCATCCATGAAATGAGCGAACAAAAATTACTGGTCATCAATAAGCTGGGCGCGTAGAAAATAAGAGCCACTTTAGATTTTTCAAGTGGCTCTTATTCGTTTTAACCGTTCAGGGGTGCGAAAATTTTACTTTCGCCTGTCAAAATGAAATTTTGACACTCCAGTTTACGCCCTCGCTCAGGATAGTCACAAGGTTAACCTTGCTCCTATCCAAAACCTGGCTATAATAACGTTTTGAAATTATCTATGAGAGGAGTATCAACACAATGTTAAAGAAAAATAAATTTTTCAAAGATTGGCTTTATGAAGAAGTTGAATTGGCCTTTGGGCTAACCTGTCTGCGTGACCACCCCTTATTAACTCACCTTAAAAGCCTGACCCTAGACCCGCATGACCCGCGCCGTCCTGCCATCGAACAATTGCGTCTTATTCTGTTTGATTACATTAATTCTTGGAATGAAGATGAATATAAATTTATGTTTATCAGCCCCTTTTTGGCCTTAGTTCCCTTTATTAGCCCTCATTACAAAGTCTTTACTCAACGTAAAATGCAGGTTAAATATGAGCAAGGCACAAAAATAACGGAAGGGCTAGTGGAATTTATGTTGGCTAAGGGCAAGCAAACCCCGCGCAAGCCCCATTTTTTTCTGCATGAATATAAGCCCGAAAAACGGCGCGACAATGACCCACTAGGGCAATTATTGATTG
>JAIFLK010000042.1 GCA_020049115.1 Chloroflexota bacterium
CCACGCCAAGCTACTGCGCCCATTGTGGTTGAGGTGGGGCAAGCCCAGGGCCGCGCAGGGCAACTGATTAGCCTAACCGTTAAGGCCAGCAATTTGGTAGATTGGTCAGGTGGGGAATTTACGTTAGCTTACGATACCCATGTCGTGCAGAGTATTACGCAAGTTGAGCCAACTGGCCTCGCCGCGTCATTCAATGGCTTACGTTATCTCGCGAATGGTAACGGCTTGCTCAAGGTTGCCATGTCTACCCATAAACCTATCAGTGGCAATGGCACATTGATGATGATTACGCTAAAATTAGCGGCTAACCTGCCCGCCAATAGTACCTCGCCCATTAATTTGAGTGAGGTGAGGCTCTATGATGTCACGGGGCGTGATTTTTCCACCTCCGCCCTCCAACGTCAATTGGAACGGGTTAATGGGCAATTAACGGTCAACCCGACAGTTCCCATTTATTTACCGTTATTACGGCGTTAGAAATATAACAACAGGGGGCGATTCGACAAATCGCCCCCCGTTGTTTATCATGCCAAGTAAAATCTAGCTTTGTTGAGGTAGGAACAGTATGATTAATCCCCAAGAGTTGGTTGAAGCGAAATTATATCGTAATGAAGGTGAAGTAATTCAAGACGCTTTGCGTTATTTGTGGCAAAATCGGCCTGATTTGCGTTTGGCTTTAGCCATATATCGTTATCAAACCAATGAAGCCATGAGTTTGGCGAAAGCGGCGCGCTTGGCGGGAGTCAGTTTTGAACAGATAAAAGATATTTTGCTCAGTCGGGGCATTCCGTTACGCTTTGGGCCAACCTCATTAGCCGAAGCCAAAGCCGAAATTGTGGCAATGGAGGAGGATTTTGGCTGATGACCGTATTAGCAAATAATACGATTTTGTCTAATTTCGCAGCGACAGGACGGGTCACTTTATTAGCTCAACTTTATGGTGAGGTCTATTTAGCCCATGCCGTTTATGAAGAAATTCAACAAGGTTTGGCTGATGGCTATGATTTTTTGACGGCTTTAGAACCGTGCATTTATCCTCATCATGTCGATGGTTGGTTAAAATTGGTGACGTTAATGGGCGAAACAGAATTGCACAATTATCAATTTGCGCTCACCTTGTTGGATAGAGGTGAGGCGGTTTCATTGGCAATCGCTCAATATCGCGGCTGGCGTTTTTTAACCGATGACCGCGCGGCTCGTCAATATGCCCAACAAAATGGAATAAAAATTGGTGGCACATTGGGTGTGTTGGCTTTACTTGTTAAACGTCAATTTATTACAATTAATGAAGCTAATCATTTATTGGCAACCATGATTAAGCTGGCGCGGTATCGGACACCTTACACTGATATTAGGGTCTTGTTAGATACATAAACAAGAGGGAGCGATTCGACAAATCGCTCCCTTTTGTTTATCATGCGTTATGAGGTTGGTAGCTGCTTAGTGGCGGGAGTGAACTTTTGGTCGAGTTATCTTAACGCTCTAAGCGAATTTTGAGGCTATCAACCTCATTTTTAATTTGATACATGGTTAAATTCAGGGCGGTGATAACCGTTTGTTGTTGGTCAGCCTGTTGGTTGTGGCCTTGCAACATGGCCTGTAATAATTGGCTCAATTGGCTCAATTCGGTTATTTTTTGCCCTAATTCCTGTTGCCGCGCCAGCATGGTGGCCTGAGTTTGTGTCACCTGCTCAAGGTGTTGCAAGGCATGGCCGATTGCCATGTCGGGGGTGATACGCTCATGGGCGTAGTCGCTAATGACCTTTTTCAGGTCGTAGGTGGTCATGGGTGTCTCCGTAAGGGTTTGGCAACGAATTACACGAATTTTTTGGTTTTTAATTCGTGTAATTTGTTGCTAAAGTAGTTTTGTAAATTCCAATCAATAAATTTTCGACTTATAGGACGAAATTATACCCATATTTTGCGTCTTAAGCAAATTCAATTAGGTGATTTATGAAGTTTGGGGAAAAATTACGTTGGTTGCGCCGAAAGAAAGGGTTATCTTTAATGGAGTTAGGGGAATTGTTAGAGGTTCATCATAGCCATGTAGGTCGGTTAGAAAAAGGTGAAAAAACACCTAATGTGGCGATGGTGTTAAAACTAGCGGAGATTTTTGGGGTGACAACTGATTGGTTGATACGAGATGAGATGGAGTTAGATGATAACTAAAAACCAGAGGTCAGAATATGATACGTGTACCCACTCACCGCGCCCCGACCCATCCATGGGAAATGTTATTGGCAGAATTTTTAATTCCTATGGGCTTGACCCAACAGGATTTAGCCACAGCCATTCATGTGCCTTATCAGCGAATTAACGAAATTGTGAATGGGCGGCGTGGCATGACTCCAAGCACCGCGTTGCGTTTGGAGAGATTTTTAGGCATGTCGGCCAGTTTTTGGATGAATTTGCAATTACGGTGGGATTTATATCAGGTTCAACGGCAGGAAGTGGCGGAGTTGGACACCATAAAACTGCACTCATTGATAACCATGTAAATTGATGCGCGGAAATATTTATAACTCAAAATTAAAAAGCCCCATGATATTCATGGGGCTTTTTGGTTAGCAACAGCTTGATTATTTTTGTAATGCTAATACTACTTAGGTTAAGTATTGTTGAGTTATATGAGTGAAGTGGTTTGCAATTGGTGTGTCCAATCGTTAATTCCTTGATAACAAAATTCCCAATCCGCTAAATCTAATTCCCACAATTTGTTCACATGTGTTTCTATTTGTATCACAAAAGCCTCATCTTCTATAAGATGTTGCTTAAATTGGGTATAGGGCAAGCCATATTTCGTTTGGTAACTTAGCTCACGTTGGCGCAGTTCAGCAATTTTCTGGGTAATTTGCTCTATGGCGTGTCGTTTCAAGGCCAGGTCAATTTCGGTTGAAATATCGCCAAAATTACGTAGTAAGTCAATATAAACTTCTTTAATTGCAACCGTTACCATCATGCCTCCTGATAGATTTAGGCTATTTTTAGAAACAATCTACGGGTTCGTCATTCAAAATGGCTTGGTGCAACTTGAGCGTGGCCTCGGCGGGACTTTCGCCAAAAATTTCCTCAAAGAGTTTAATACAATTACGGAAAACCTTCAGGGCTTGGGCTTTATTGCCTTGACAGTAATAAAATTGCATGAGTCGCCGATAAACGCCCTCAAGTAACGGGTCTTTACGAAGGGCCGTTTCACAGGCTTCAATGGCTTGACCATATTGCTTCATGTTGGCATAAATATCGGCGATATGAGTCATTAAATCGCAATATTCACTGGTAATTTGGCGGCGGAGGTCGTTGGCCCAATCAATTTTGCGGTCTTCGGCCAGAAAGTCCCCCCGATAAAGCAGCTGCCCTTTTTCTAGCTCGGCTTTGGCTTCGAGCCACTGTTTTTGGGCAAATAACTCGCGGCCTCGGTTGAGGTATTCACGGAAGGTCATTAAATCCCAATGGACGCGCTCATTGAGGTTAAAGAAATAGCCATTGGAGCTACGTAAGATAAAGTTAGAGTCGCGCGGCTCAATGTCTGGTTCTAACATGTGGCGGGCGCGGTTGATGGTGGGCAATAATTTTTTGCGTCCCTCTTCATCCTCGGAGCGCGGCCATAAACGAGCAATTAATTCATCGGCGGCGACGGCGCGCTCACCTTGCGCGCGGCGAATCATGAGGAGTTTTACGAGCAATTCTATTTGCGGGCTTTCCCACACGCCTAACACTTCGCCGTCACGGGAGAGACGAAATTGACCGAGTGTCCAAATACGTAATTCAGGCACTTCGGTGGCTTTGTCAATGGCATCTTGAAAAATTTCCGAGGTGAAATGTTGCTTATCAATGAAGCGAATAACGGAATAATCCGTTAGTAAATGGGCGACATCGGCGGCACTGGCTTTGCCACTTAGCACCACGACTTTCACTTTGGGGTGGCTGTCGGCAATATGGTCTAATAATAGCCAGCCTTCATTAGAACGTAAGGGGAGGTTATTGGGTTGTAATTTCAGGTCTAAAACGACCACATGGAAACTTTCATGCTCTAATTCATGCAAGGCTTGTTGGGCGGTGGCGACGACGCGCCAGAAACATTTGGTTTGATTTAGGACTGCGCCGACAATTTGTTGCCAATCGGGGTTGTTTTCCACTAATAAAATGCGGGGATAACCGTTAGGGTCTATGGGTGGCTCGACACGTTCAGGGATAGCATCCACTAATTTGGAAGGGGTGGTGTCTAGGGCGCGGGCTTCATCGGTTTGCTCGCCCATTAACTGTTGTAAAGATAGGACAAACTCGGCAGGATTCCAACTTTCTTTGAAAAAAACAGGGGCCATGGGGCAGAGCTTTTGCAGCGTTAATTGAATATCGGGGGTTAATGAACCGGTAATGATGACGAATGGCGTACCGGGCTGATTCTCATTAATCTTTTGGATGACGGTTAGGCCATCTCGATTAATGCGTCTATCTGTATCTAACACGGGGTCAATGACCGCTAGGTCAAATTTTTGTTTGCTGAGAGCTTGCATGGCCGAATCGTATGATGAGACCGCACTGGCGGAGTAACCTTCTGCGGAAACAGTGCTGCTGACAATATCTTGCCAATCAGACCTATCTTCTACAATGAGGATGTTAGATTGCCGAGTCATAAGTGATGAGTCCTTTATCCGAGATAAAAATTGTACTTGGCATGGTAGGCGATTTACTTTTGCAAGTCAAGTATAGCCTTATAAATCGTGGGTTTTGGGGTAGAACTTACGCAATTGCGCCCTTAATCCCCCCGACATCGGGGGGAGACTTTGCTCCTTCTTCTACGTAGGTGAGTGCTGGGGTGAGATGTTTGCGTAAGTCATGGAGGTTTAGATTTATTACTGGTAAGGCTGTAAGGTAATCGTAAAGGTCGTGTTGCCTGTGGTACTTTTGAAATCAATTTTGCCATCAAATTGACGTACAAACGTATCAACCAACCATAACCCAATGCCTAAACCACCCTCTTTACCTGATACGCCAGGGTTAAACATTTTAGGTTGTAGCTCTAAAGGGATGCCGAGGCCATTGTCACTAATGGTAATTTCAACCCATTTTTTGAGCGTGAGACGGGTTTTGATGAAAACCTCGCCACCTGATGCGGCCAGAGCTTGAGTGGCATTAGAGATAAGATTATGAAATACAGTTTCTAAACGGTTGGCATTGGCTTTAACTAACGGTAAGTGTGAGGCGTAATTAGTTTGTAATTGAACGTTATCGGGCCACCAACAACTTTGAATAGCCTTAACTAAACATTGCGCTACATCTGTCGCGACCATTTCAGGAATATCTAAGGGGGCGGTTATTTTGCCAATGAGTTTGATGGCTTCTTCGCTGTTTTGGCGAATTTGGGTTAGTTCTTTACGGAAGTGGGCTAAGGGGATTTCTTGATTAGCCACCGCGAGGCTTTCTAAGCGGGTTGCCCAGACTCGAATCGCGCCCATCACGTTGTTCATGGTATGGGTCATATCTAAAATGATGGTCGCCATGGCCGCACGAGTTTCAGCTGCCACACGTCGTTGTTGCTCAGTGGCTAAATGTTGATAGGCTTTCACCCGTTCATCAAATAGGTGGGCGTTATGTAAGGCAATGGCCGCCCAACGAGTGAGTTCAATCAGCAAGGCTTGGTCTTTATGGCTGAAGAGATGGCCTTGTTTGCGCCCTAACACTTGCACCACGCCTAGAATTACCTCTTCTATTTTAAGTGGAACACATAAAATAGAGGCTGTTTCGTAATGGGCGGTTAATACTAGTTTCCATAAATGGCTAGGCGAGGTGCTGTTGGCATCTAATAACACGGGCTGATGGTGTTTGACCACCCATTGCGCGATTTGCCGTTGAAATAAGCGACCCTGGCTCTGTGGTTTTACTTGGCTACTGTAACTTAAGACTAAATTGTTACTTTGTGGTTCAATGAGGAAAATAAAAACGCCCTCATTTTCTAATAAAGTTTCGACCCCGTCCATAATAACATTTAATACTTGAGTGGTGTCAAGACTACGCGTTAACGCGGTGCCGACTTCATTGAGATAACTTAGGCGTAAGGCTTGACTGCGTACTTTATCATAATGAATAGCGTTTTGCACTGCTAACCCAATAATGCGCCCCATGCTTTCAAGTAAATTGGTTTCATCAAGGCTGTAGGTGTGAGGTTGGCTTTCTAAAACAGCTAACATGCCACTGACTTGCCCACCTACCTCAATGGGGGCAATGGCTAAGGCTTTGATGTTGGCTTCATGGAGAGTTTGTTCAGGGATTATTTGGAGCGGATGCACCGAGTCTATAATGAATATTTGATTTTTTTGCCAGTTAAGGGTGGGTGGAGATAAGTGAAGCAGTAATTTAGAGTGTTGCTCAGTAAAGTGGTTGCTCACGATAGCCAGGCTTTGGCTGGTTTCAGTATAGAGGTAGTTGGGTTCAATTTGGCTGTCAAGTAAGGTAATCGCGCCGATGGTGGCCTCTAACATGGCCAGGGTTTTTTCTAAACCCACAGCTAAAATAGTATCTAAATTGAGGGTACTGGTGAGGGCTAAGGTCGCTTCATGTAGGGTTTGTAAGCGACGGGCTTGATGGGCTTCTTGAAAGAGGCGGGCGTTTTCAATGGCGATGGTGGCGGAAGCGGCAAAAGCCGATAACAGGGCAGTATCACTGTCATCAAAACCCTCTGGCCCTTTTTTGTTAAGTACCTGTAATGCGCCCAGAATATGGTCGTTATGTTTCAGGGGGACGCATAACAAGGAACTGGTTTCAAAACCTTCGGCCACTTCGCCAAACCAACGGTTATCACGGTTCGTATTGTTAATAGAAACAGGCTGGCCTTGGGTGACAACCCAACCCGCGATACCTTGATTGAGTTGTAACCGAGTTGGAATTTCCACCCGTTGACCGTTGGCGACGGAGGTGGCAAAAATTAACTCCGATTTGCTTTCATCTAGTAATAAAACAGAACCGTTTTCCACATGTAACATGCGAGTCGCCTCGGAGACAATGCGGGTTAGCACTTCGTCCAAATCTAGCACTTGCACTAGGCTGCGGCTGAGTTCATTAAGCAGAGTTAATTCTTGAATTTGGATTTGATACCGCTGAGTGTGGTAGATAGCAAAAGCGGTTTGGTCAGCAAAGGCCATGAGAAATTCAAGTTCCTGGGGGCCTAGTTGGGCGGCTTGGGGGTGGTCAATATAAATCAAGCCAACGATTTGCTGGCCTACTTTGAGGGGTACAGCTAAAACCGAACGGATTTTTTTATGTTGTAGCGTGTCACTTTTTAAGGATATTTCATGATGTAAATCAGCAATTAATCGTGGCTGCCCCTGGTTCAACACGTCCTTAATGACGGTACTACTCATAACTTTTAATACTTCTTCGAGTGACAAAGCCTGGTGCGGCCATTGTGGGCTAATGGCGACGTGTTTGAGTTTATGCTCAGATTTATCATTAAGCAAAATTAGCCCTTGTTCACCTCGCGTCAGGGTGAGGGTACGCTCAAGGATAAAATGGAGTAGCTCTTCTAAATTGTCAACAGAATTAATACGCCTCGTCAGTTCATACAAACTGTGGAGGCGTTCTAAGGTCATATTCGATTCAGGCATAGAGCCAATGGCCATGGGACGGCTTAAAGTTCTAATTCCAAGCCATCATGCGCCACAATTACTTCACAATTGTATTGGCTGGGATGGTGCATGAGGAAGGCTTCGGCTTGGTCTTTCGCTTCCCAAATTTTCTTATCAGAACTCGTTGGGTCATGATGAGATAAAGCTAACCGTTTGACATTCGCGCGCCGCGCCAACTCTGCCCCCATAATGGCCGTGCTATGCCCCCAATCGGGGCGGTCAAGGGCTTCACTCAAGCTATATTGGGCATCAAAAATCAGCAAATCTGTATTACGAAAAAAGTCAACATAGCGTTCCGTACTTGCTGGGTCAACTCGTTTATATTCCGAATCCGTCGCGCAAACCACTGTTTTCTCGCCGTCATCCACGCGATAACCATAGGCCATGCCAGGGTGAGACAAGCGCATGGGATAGACCCGAAATCGCCCCACTTGCACCCATTCATTAGGTGTAATATGATTAAAATTGAAAGTAGCACTCATGTAGCTGGTTGGCACGGGGAAAAAGACTTCATGCTGTTGCTTGTCAAAACGGTCAGATAAATCCTCAAAGGGGCTGTGAAAGGTGAAGACATTGTTCGGTATAAAAGCGGGGACGAAGAATGGGAAGCCTTGAATATGGTCCCAATGGGTATGGGTAATGAGGAAATCCGCTTGATGATACCCTTTAGCAAACCCTTTCATCATTAAATCTTGGCCTAATGGTCGTAATCCTGAACCAGCATCGAGGATTAAGAGTTGGTCGCCCGAACGAATTTCGATGCACGGGGTATTTCCACCTGCTGTCCCTTGAATGGTCAGCGGTAAACGGTCTAAATAACTATTTAAAACCGCCTTATTATCCAAATTCAAACCCGCTGCCCCTTCCAGGGCCATCCGAATTTTATCACGAATTGTTTCTGCGGTGACCGCGGTGGGGATAGATCCACGAGTTCCCCAAAACTTTATATACATAGTGTAACTCCACCTTGGGTTTGCCGATAATTATAAACGGCTAATCATTGTAGCATGGTATCAGTATCTCACAAAAATGCCAAGCACGCAAGCCCCAAGTTTATTAAATTGAATGGCCTATTATGACTATTGCATGATTATACCATTATATACTTTTTTTGATTTATTGCCATGTGACGTTTGTCCATGCGGGTCTGGTCGGGTGGTCTCGGTGGTCGGTTCGTGGCGTGAACTTTACTCCAGCAGTTACCGCCATGTTTTTGTAGTTGCCTTTGCCTGTAAAATGAGAAAAGCCTCCTGCGGAGCAGAGGCACGCCTTAGCGTCTGCACAAGCCGTTAGCCAAACTGTCATACCTTTTTTAAGGTTAGGCGGTGTAGTTCCGCCGTTGGGCGTAGTTTGCCCAAACCTTAAAAAATTGGTTGACAGTTTGGCTGGCTTGTGCGACACCAGTTTGTGCATGCGCCTTTGAGACAGGCTTTTGTAGTTGCCTTAGCTT
Organism: Chloroflexota bacterium; assembly: GCA_020049115.1. Lineage (GTDB taxonomy): Bacteria > Chloroflexota > Anaerolineae > 4572-78 > J111 > JAIFLK01. The sequence continues at coordinate 9,073 of JAIFLK010000042.1, forward strand.
TTACGGTTAGGGGGGTGTGGGGGGACTTTCTCCCCACGTAGTTGCTTTTGTAGTTGCTTTTAGTGGTTAAGCGGCGTTACGCTTAGTAGTTAATCTTTAGCTTTTGTAGTTGCTTTTAGTGGTTAAGCGGCGTTACGCTTAGTAGTTAATCTTTAGCTTGTGTAGTTGCTTTTAGTGGTTAAGCGGCGTTACGCTTAGTAGTAATCTTTAGCTTGTGTAGTTGCTTTGATGTATAATGGATTTTTTTTAGAAGTGTGGTAGACAGATTTTAGGCAACAAAAAACAGCCAAAAATTGTGGCTGTTTTCTTAAATTTTTGTAATTCAGATATAATTAAACAAAAAAAGGGGTCAACTTTTATGCTTGCATTAAATTTTAGTCTTAATCCTTTAGCTAGTCAAATATCAGAGGGTGGCGTTTCTGAGGGCGTTCCTTACTCTTTCCTTTCGCCATTTCCGCATTGTCATTTGGAGTTTTTACATCAGGGTATGCCGTGGGGTGATGTTGAGTTACAACCACCTTTTAGCCGTGAAGTTACTCGAATGACTTTTAATGAGTGGATTAACGTAACTTATGATGTTCTTTTTGAAGAATATGATAACGCTGATATTTCTATCTCACCTAAAAGATTACGAAAATTAGCCATCGGTAAGGCTACTAGAGCGTGGTATAATTACGGCTATGCGGGCGGCTTTCCTCCAGACTTTTTGTTAAAAAAATGGCAAGAAAAACAAATTAGAGTGATTAATAATGAGGTCGTGGAATTTCCATCGTTATTACAATTTAATGAATTTAATGCTAGTGAATTGTGGGGCGGAAACAATCCCCCCGTAACTAACAGGGGGGTATATTTGACAGAACAGCCAAACATGGGTATAACTCTCTCAATTGATTGGTTCTCATGGACGTTGAACTTTGCGGATAAAATACCTGACCTTACAAGCCTTCGTGATTTTCTAGTTCAAAATGTGGGCGTGGCTTCGGACATTCAAAAGGGGCGGTTTAACATTCAATATACCTGTATGCAAATATTTGGTGATGTGTTGCGGCTCTATTGGTCGGACAAACCAGAAGCGACAACAGGGCGGTTTAATGTCCATATTGCGGCAAGCGGTGGGGCTTTGGGTGTTCTGGCGGCTAAGGGGTGGGAAACTCCTGACAAGGTTTTTTTGTTTGCTATGAGAACTTTTATAGATACGAGGGCGGTGTCGTGGTGGCCTTCTCGGATTGATTGGGCAATTGATGATTTTACAGGCACTATGACTACTGACAAAGTAGTTGAAGCGATGGAGGCTGGCACGATTGAGACAAAATTTAGACGTGAACCTGACCCTAGAAGTAAAAAAGGCGGGTGGCGTTTTATTCGTAATTTTGGCGGCAATGAAAAAATAGGTCGTGGCTTAACTGCTTATTTTGGTAACGGAGAAAAGGTTATTAGGTTTTATAACAAGGCAGTTGAGCAAAATTATGATGATGTTTGGCATAGGGCGGAAATGCAACTTCGGGCGGGTTATGCTAGGGACATGACAACGGCTTTAATTGGTCGGGATTACAAAACAATCTTCAGAATTGTTGCGGGTTACTTTCGTTCTTCGTTAGATTTCAAAATACCTGACCCTAACGATAGCAACATGGGGCGGTGGCAAACTGCTCAATGGTGGACAGATTTTTGTGGTTCTGATAAATATAGGCTGGTGCGGCCAAAATTTGAACCTAGATTAGACCAAACGTTAGATTGGCTCTCTAGGGTGTCGGGTTGTTTTGCTACGGTGGCACAATTGGGTTATCAATTATCTACTGAACCTACTGAGGAATTACGCAAAGAAGCGGGTAAAAATGTATTTTTGAGTTTCTTAGAAATGGGTCAAGAAATAATGGCTAGTTCTAAAGCTAGACAACGGCAAAGTATGGCAATGATTGATAATTTTATCCTTAAGCGGCAACAGCAAGCTGATAAACCTGAGAAAGAAATTAGGCTTAAAAATGGGCGTTGTGTGCCATTATCGGGGCTTTATCAGGGTGAACATGATGATTTTAACGATTTGTTATTACAGGCTCAACATTTGGGCGGTGTGCCTGTCTCACATAATACCCTTGAGTATTACGAAATGATGAACCAAGCGGGGGCGTATGAGTTTGTATTTTAACTAATATTGCAAAAGTTTTTTGTAAAAAATATTGCAAAATTTTAGTATAATCCCTATATATGTAGTATTTAATGGGTGTTTTTGCAACATTTTTATGGCTAAACTATTGCATTTTGTAGGGGGTAAAATGAAGTTAATTGTACATGGTTCTGTTGAGGAAATTCAGGAATTTACAAAACGGTTGCCTGCCATTATTGCGGTTGAACATGTTAGCCAAATTTATGCTAATCGTTATGATACTAACGAATTGCCTAACAGAACATATATCAACTGT
>JAIFLK010000129.1 GCA_020049115.1 Chloroflexota bacterium
AAATCGCGGAGTTAGCACGCCCTCGTGCTAACAGTGACACACGAGGGCGTGTGTCACTCCTCAAAATGAACGGTTTTGCGTAAGTCCTATCCAATAAATTATACCACTATTCGCCCAAAAAAGATTGTCCCAAAAATGGGGCGATATTGGGACACTTTTGGGTTAGGAAAATAGCGCGAAAGTTGTTATAATGATAGCACCATTTAATTTTAGTTTAAAGGAGATAGACTCATGCGTTTAGGCTTACGTTTCAAATTACTTTCAGGTTTTACTTTTGTGGTTATTCTTATGGGCGCAGTGAATGTTTACGGTATCAGTCAAATGAACTTATTAGCCAGTTTAACCACTGAAATGTATGAACATCCATTACAAGTGACCAAAGCGGTGTTGTCGGCTCATGTGGATATGATAAAACTCCATCGGGCCGTGAAAGATATTACGTTGTCTAAAACTGAAGAAGACGAGAATCGGTATGTGGCTATTATTAATCAAACTGACCAGGAGGTTTATCAACAATTAGACCTGGCACAAGCGTTAATTTTAGGCGAGGAAGGGAAACAATTGGTAATAGAAACTCGGCAGAAATTTACCGAGTGGCTAGATTTTCGTAATGTCACCATTAGTTTGGCGCGGGCAGGAAAGCAAGAAGAAGCCGCAATAAGAACAAGGACAAAAGGAAATGAAATGGTAGTGGCTCTTGAGGCAAACATGATGAAGTTACGGGATTATGCCTCAGCCAGAGCTGAAGAAATGTATAATGGGGCGGAAGATACCCGTAGCTCCATTTTCATGGTCAGCCTCACCAGTTTAGTGATAGTCTTATTTATGAGTGCGGGCATTGGCTGGTTTATGGCGAACATGATTACGCGGCCCGTGCAAGCAATGGCCCTGGCCACCACCAAATTTGCTCAAGGTGATTTGAGCCAAACGGTTAATGTCACCTCTGGCGATGAGATTGGCGAGATGGGTGAAGCCTTTAACAAAATGGCAGAAAATTTACGCACCATGATTGAGGCCGAGCGAAAATCAAAAACATATTTGGAAAGTACCGTGAGTGATTATCTCCGTTTTGTGGAGTCGGTGGCGAATGGGGATTTAACGGCGCGACTTACGCTGAATAATAATCAAGATTATTTGACTCAATTAGGACAAAACCTAAACCAGATGGTGGAAAAATTGCGTGATATTACCATTAAGATTCGTGAAGCAACCAATGATATATCCTCAGCCACCACCGAAATTGTGGCCGCAACCACGCAACAGGCTTCAGGAGCCAATGAACAGTCGGCGGCGATTACCCAAACCACCGCCACCATTAGCGAGGTGAAGGCCATTGTTGACCAAACCTTTAGTAAGGCCAGAGAGGTGTCGGAAGGGGCGCAACGCACCAGTGAGATTTCTAAAAATGGGCAGCAGGCCGTTAATGAAACGATGCGGGGCATGAGCCAGATTAAAGACCGCGTGGCGGGGATTGCCGAGAATATTTTGGCCTTGAGTGAACAAACGCAACAAATTGGCGAAATTACGGCGACGGTCAATGATATTGCCTCGCAAAGTAATTTGCTGGCCTTGAATGCTTCGGTGGAGGCGGCGCGGGCGGGTGAACATGGCAAGGGCTTTGCGGTGGTGGCGGTGGAGGTGCGTAATTTGGCGGAACAATCTAAACAGGCCACCGCGCAGGTTAAGACCATTTTGAGTGAAATTCAAAAGGCCACCAATGCGGCGGTCATGGCAACGGAAGAAGGGACAAAAGGGGTGGATACAGGCACGATATTAACGGAAAAAACGGGCCAAGCAATTTTTACTTTAGCCGATAGCATTGCCACCAGCGCACAGATTGCTCAACAAATTGTAAGCAGTGTGCAGCAGCAAACGGTGGGCATTGAGCAGATAAATCTCGCCATGCAAAATATTAATCAGGCTACGCTGCAAAATTTGGCTTCGACCCGCCAAACCGAACAAAGCGCGCAAGGGTTGGCTAAAGTGGCGCGGCAGATGGAAACGTTGGTGGCGCAATATAAGTTGAATTAAGGAAATAAGGAGTCCGTAATGTTTCACAGACAGCCCGCAAATGATTGCGGACTCCTAAAAATTAAAGGTTCTTTGAGGTATTGTGTGGTTGAGGTGAGGCGTGACACACGCCCTCGTGTGTCACTGCCGAAGAAGTCTAGTTATGGAAAGTATACGCAAGTTGAGGTGAGGAGTGACACACGCCCTCGTGTGTCACTGCCAGCACGAGGGCGTGCTGACTCCGCGTGACCACACTAAACCTCAGAGAACCACCACACTAAACCTCAGAGAACCAAATTAAATAGCTAGTCCATTGTAGGCCAGCCAAGACGCTGACTACATTGGGCTAAAATAGGAACATTACCATGAATAAACAAAATAATCAACTGTCATTTTTTCAATCTATTCGGGGCAAACTTTTAACATGGTTTCTCATGTTATCGCTCATTCCCCTGTTAGCGGTAGGGCTATTGGCCTACTGGCAAGCCCAAACCGCCCTCCAACAAGCGGCATACGACCGTTTGCAAGCGGTGCAAGCCATTAAACAGAAACAAATTGAGCGACATTTGGTGGAACGTGAAAGTGATATGACGGTCTTAGCCCAAACCACGACCAGTTTGTATCAAAATGGGGTTAATGATGAAATCATGCCCGCCCAAACCTTGCGCCAACAACTCATCAGAGGGATGTTTCAAAGTTGGCAAGAGGACATTACGGATATTTCCAGTGACCTTGATGTGGTGAGTGGGGTGGTGGAGTTATCAGCCCGTTACCAGGAAACAGGGGCAACGCAAATCCGCAGCCGTTATTTAGGGCAACCCACGTTGCTGGCGGCCTCAGATACGACCTCTTACACCGTAGCTCATCGTAAGATGCACGCTTTCTTACAAAATTATGCCCAAATTCATCATTATCCTGATGTGCTGTTAGTGGATTTAGCGGGCAATGTGGTCTATAGCATTCAGAAAAGCCCCCTCTTTGCCACCAACGTGACGAAAGCTGAATTAAATCCGTTATATCAACAATTAAAACAAGTTCCGCTTGGCACAGTTCATCTGGCTGATGTGACTTTCGCTAGTGGTGAACTAGGGTTATTTATGGGCATGCCGATTTATCGTGAGCAAACGCAAGTGGGAATTTTAATTTATGAATTGCCGTTGGCAGAACTTAATACGGTCATGCTAGATAAAACAGGGCTAGGCCAAAGCGGGGAAACTTATCTGGTGGGGCAAGTAGGCGGTCAAAGCAGTTATCGCAGTGACCGCCCGCGCACCAATGAAAAAGTAGGGCAGCCCGCTACGGGGGTGGAGGTGACCGCGGCCCTCAAGGGCGAAAGTGGGCAAATCCAAATGGTGAATGAGCAAGAGAACCTGTTCAGGTTAACGGTTTATGCCCCCTTGAAACTACCCGATATAACATGGGCGATTATTTCGAGTCAAAATGTGTCGGAGATTATTGTGCCAGATATTGAGCAAAATGAGGAAGATTATTTGGCGCGATATGCTAAGATATATGGTTATTACGACCTGTTCTTAATTGACCCTAGCGGCTATGTTTTTTATAGCGTGGCGCATGAGGCAGATTATCGGACTAATTTAGTGAACGGTAAATATAATCAAACGAATTTAGGGCGGTTGATGCAACAGGTCATCAACACGAAGCAATTTAGTTTTATTGATTTTGAACCCTACGCGCCCAGTAATAATGCGCCTGCCGCGTTTATGGCCGCGCCTATTATGCAAAATGGCGTGGTGCAATTCATTGTGGCGGCGCAATTGCCACTGGAAGGGCTAAACGCCATCATGCAAGAACGGACGGGCATGGGCGAGTCGGGTGAAACCTATTTGGTGGGGGTTGATAAACGGATGCGGTCTGATTCATTTCTAAATCCTACGGATCATTCGGTGGTGGCTTCATTTGCAGGGACGGTGGCCGAAAATGGGGTAGATACGGTGGCGGTGCAAACGGCATTAGCGGGTCAAAGTGGGGCCGAAATAATTACGGATTATCGCGGGCAAGAGGTGCTGTCGGCTTACGCCCCCATTACGGCAGAGGGTATTAACTGGGTTATTTTGGCGGAAGTGGATACCGCGGAAGCCTTTGCTGCGGCCACAGCCTTACGAAACCTGATGCTAATGTTGGTCGGTGGGGTCATGGTAGTGGTGATGGCGGTGGCATTGTGGATTGCTAATTCCTTGTCTCGGCCCATGATTCAATTGACGGAGGTGGCGCAAGCCATTACGCAAGGTAAATTGGAAATTAAAGCCAGCACCTTTGACCACATGACCAGTAATCTTAAGAGTCGGATTGAAACAGAGCAACAACAAAAAGAGTATTTAGAAAATACGGTGCATGACTATTTGCTCTTTGTGGAGGGCGTGGCTGACGGAAAATTAAACCAACGGTTAACGGTGACTAACTCTAAAGATACCTTAACTACGTTGGGGCATCACTTGAATATGATGGTGGAACGATTGGGCGAGATGACCACCCAAATTCGGGCAGCAACGAGTAATATATCGTCAGCTACGGCAGAGATTTTGGCGGCCATGACCCAACAATTGGCAGGCGCGAGTGAGCAATCGGCAGCGATTAGCCAAACGAGTAGTACCATTAATGAGGTTAAAACGGTGGTGGAACAAGCGTATAATAAAGCTGAAAGTGTCTCTCATGGCTCCAAGCGAACCCTTGAAATTTCGGCGAATGGTCAGCAAGCCATCACCAATACGGTGGCGGGGATGCACCAAATTAAGGATAAAGTGGCGGGGATTGCCGAGAATATTTTGGCCTTGAGTGAACAAACGCAACAAATTGGTGAAATTACGGCGACAGTGAATGAAATTGCCTCGCAAAGTAATCTGCTGGCCTTGAATGCCTCCGTTGAGGCGGCGCGGGCGGGTGAACATGGCAAGGGCTTTGCGGTGGTGGCGGTGGAGGTACGTAATTTAGCGGAACAATCTAAACAGGCCACTTCGCAGGTCAAGAGTATTTTGAACGAGATTCAAAAAGCCACCAATGCGGCAGTGATGGCAACGGAGGAAGGGACGAAAGGGGTGGATCATGGCGTTCATTTAACGCAACAAGCGGGCGAAACGATTACCCAATTGGCGCAAAGTATTGGTGATAGCGCGAACGCGGCGCAACTGATTGTGGCGAGCGCGAAACAACAAAGCGCAGGCATGGAGCAAATTGCGCTGGCGATGCAAAATATTAATCAGGCCACCACGCAAAATTTGGCCTCCACGCGCCAAACAGAGCAGAGCGCGCAGGGTTTAGCGGCAGTGGCGCGGCAGTTGGAAAGTTTGGTGGCGCAGTATAAGTTGAATTAGCCACCCAACCCTCACCCCCGCCCCTCTCCCACAAGGAGAGGGGAGACAAAATACTCCCTCGCCCTTTGGGAGAGGGTTGGGGTGAGGGTTCTAAATCTTAATATACTAGCTGTAAAACAAAAGGATGTGACTTATGAAACTAGGACAAAAACTGATTGCTTCTTTTACGGTTCTCATCGTTATTTCAGGCATTGTGGGGGCCATTGGCTACATGAATATGAACAATGTGGCTCAGGTGTTGTATGAAGTAACATTACAACGTATTCCTTCGGTGCGCCATGCTACAGAGGTGGAACGCTTTGCTTTGCGGACTATTTTGGAAGAAAAGCAATATTTGTTATACCAAACCAGTGACCACCATGATGCGGCCATGTCCAACATTGCGGAAATTTTCAAGGCATTGGACGCGGTGGATACGGTGGCGAATCAATATAATGACCAAGAGTTACTGAGTCGTTCCAAAGAGGTACGGCAAGTGACGGAAGAATACCGTAACCTTTATAACGAAGGGGTGGCGAATTTACAAAAAAATAAACAGGCCGCTGAAGTGATGAATGAGCGCGGGGCGATTGTGGTTGACCAAGCCAAGCTCTATTTTGACAGCAAGATAAAAGATGATAGCGAGGCGGCTCGCCAAACCTTGCCGATTGTGGTGTCCATTTGGGCCACGGCCTTAGAGACGCGGCAAAATGAAAAGAATTACATGCTCTATAAAGACGCGGCTGAATATGCGGCGTTAGAAACGAATATTGCGAGTTTGGATAAGTTGTATAATGATTTGGAAGCGGTTTCAACCACCAGCGAGGATAAAGCTAAAATCGCGACAGCCCGCACGGCCACGAAGGAATATTACAAAGCGGCTCAGGATTGGGTGGCGAATGATAACGAGTTGAAGGGTGATTTGGCGCGGATGCAGGAAATTGGCCTTAAGGTGCAAGAGAATGCGCTGGCGGCACAAAATGCGGGTTGGGCGGCGGCGGATATCAGCCGCGAAACCGCGACGACGGCCATTTCTACGGCGATTGCGCTCACGATTGCGGTGGTGGTGGCGGCGACGATTATTGGCTTTATTATTGCGATTATGATGTCGCGAAATATTACGCGCCCGATTCAGTTGGTGGCGGAGGCCACCACGCGCCTGGCGCAGGGAGATTTGAAACAAACCGTTTCTATCAGTAGCCAAGATGAAATTGGCCTCATGGCAAATGCCTTTAATGACATGGCGAGTAGTTTGCGGCGCATGATTGAGTCGGAGCGACAAGCCAAAGAATATTTGGAGCAGATAGTTAAGGATTATGTCATTTTTGCAGAAAAGGTCACGTTAGGCGATTTAACGGTGAGATTGTTCGTCAATGAGACGGCGGGGAGTAATGACCCGTTGACGGTGTTGGGGCATAATTTGAATGCGATGGTGGAACGCTTAAGCGATATTACAAAACAAATTCGCGAGGCCACCGCCAATATCTCCTCCGCTTCCGCCGAAATTTTGGCCGCGACCACACAACAGGCTTCAGGGGCTAATCAGCAATCGGCGGCGATTACCCAAACTACCAGTACGATTAGTGAAGTTCAGGCGGTGGTGGAACAAACCTATAATAAGGCGGAAACGGTGGCTCAGAAAGCAAGGCAAAATAATGAGATTTCGCTTAGTGGACAAAAAGCGGTGTTAGATACGGTGGAGAGTATGAACCAGATTAAGGAAAAAGTCGCGGGGATTGCCGAAAATATCTTGGCCTTGAGTGAGCAAACGCAACAAATTGGCGAAATTACGGCCACGGTCAATGAGATTGCCTCGCAAAGTAATCTGCTGGCGTTGAACGCTTCGGTTGAGGCGGCGCGGGCGGGGGAACATGGCAAGGGCTTTGCGGTGGTGGCGGTGGAGGTGCGTAATTTGGCAGAACAATCTAAACAGGCGACGGCGCAGGTCAAAACGATTTTGAGCGAGATTCAACGAGCAACAAATATGGCGGTCATGGCAACAGAGGAAGGGACAAAAGGAGTTGATAACGGAGTATTACTGACACAACAAACGGGGGTGACGATTCAGCAATTAGCGCAAAGTACCTCCGAAAGTGCGAGTGCGGCGCAGATGATTTTGGCGAGTGCCAAGCAACAGAGCGCGGGCATGGAGCAGATTACGTTGGCGATGCAGAATATTAATCAAGCGACTATCCAAAGTTTGGCCTCCACTCGCCAAACGGAACGCAGCGCGCAGGATTTGTCATCGGTGGCGCGGCAGATGGAGAGTTTGGTGTCAAGTTATAAGTTGAATTAGGAATTAGGAATTAGGAATTAGGAATTAGGAAAGGAGTCTATGGAAAATCATAGACTCCTTTTAATTCCTATATGACTTACGCAGAACCCTCACCCCAACCCTCTCCCACAGGGCGAGGGAGTAAAACTTCCCTCCCTTTGGGGGGGACTGAGGGGGGGTATTTTGCCTTTTTGCGTAATTCCTAATTGAGTTCAAACATCTGGTCCCGTTCAGCCCCAACGGAAATGTAGCGTAATTTAGGCGTAACCATCGTGCCGATTTGGGTGAGTTCTTCAATCCGTTTGAGATAGCGTTGGGCGGCGGCGGGGAGTTCGTCCCATGAACGGGCGGATTTGGTGTCTGTCCAGCCTTCGTAACTTTCATAAATGGGTTCAATGGTACTTGGTTTGTTAGGGTCGGCCATGTCGGGGGCGAGGTCAATGGTGTTGGGGAAATGGGTGATAATTTCGCCCGTTGGCAAGCGGTAGCCTGTGCAGATTTTCAACTCCTCAAAGCCGTCCAAGACATCTAATTTGGTGACGGCTAAATCGGTGAAGCCATTGAGCCAACTGGAATAGGCCAACGCCACGCCGTCAATCCAACCACAACGGCGGGGGCGGCCGGTGGTTGCGCCATATTCATGCCCCACATCACGCAGCCGTTGCCCGACTTCGTCATGCAGTTCCGTCACCAACGGCCCTGCGCCAACGGCAGTGCTATATGCCTTAACGACGGCGACAATCTGGCTGATGGAGGTGACGGGTAAGCCCGCGCCCGCCGCCGCATAACTCGGCGTGGGGTTAGATGACGTAACATAAGGATAGATACCCCAATCAATGTCCCGCATGACGCCTAATTGCCCTTCTAACAAAATGGGCTGTTTTTGTTGATAGGCCGCTTGCAATAATGGCAAGGTGTTGATAATTTTGGGGCCAAGTTGCTCGCCCCATGTTAAGCATTGTTGATAAAGTGGCTCGAACTCTAGGGCTGCATGACCAAAATAAGTTAGCTCGCGGTTGGCTAAATCTAGGGCGGGTTGCAAGCGACTCCGTAGCCACTCAGGGTGTTTGAGGTCGCCCAAACGGAGGCCGCGCCGCGCCATTTTATCGGCGTAGGCGGGGCCAATCCCTTTTTTGGTCGTGCCGAGACTCTGCTTGGTATTTTCATTAAGACCATCTAACATGGCATGATAGGGTAAGATGAGGTGGGCGCGCTCGGAGAGCCATAAATTGGCGGTGGAGAGGCCAATGGCTGCTAATTCCGCCATTTCTTTTAATAAACTGGCGGCATTAACCACACAGCCTGTGCCAATAATACATTGAGTTTCAGGGTTAAAGATACCCGATGGAATATGATGTAAGGCTACTTTCTGGTCAGGGGCATGTTGGGTATATTGGTTAATAATCGTATGCCCCGCATTATCGCCCCCTTGAAAACGAATCACCACTTTACTCGATTGCGCCAAATAATCTACAATTCGGCCTTTGCCTTCATCGCCCCATTGGGCCCCTACAACAGCAGTTACGGACATGGAAAAACTCCTTTGAGTTAAGAATTAGGAATTAAAAATTAGGGTTCTTTGAGGTATTGTGTGGTTTAGACGAGGAGGGACACACGCCCTCGTGTGTCGCTGGTTAGCACGAGGGCGTGCTAACTCCGCGTGACCACACTAAACCTCAGAGAACCAAAATTAGAAGTAAGAAGTGACCCCTATTTTATTTCACCCCGCCAGGGGGTAATTTGAATGGTGGCACTGATGGGGTTCCAACTTTTTAGCCAAGTGGCATCTTCATCTGAAATGCGAATACAGCCATGTGAGGTTGGCTCTAGGCCGAGCGCGTCAGGTCTGTCATAATATTTCAACTCGCCTACCTGCGTATATGGCACGCTATGAATGAGAATGTTACCATAAAAATCAGGATAGAGATACCAACTGTAATCCACTTTGAAGCCGCCAATAACGCTCACCGCGCCCATATATTTCCCTACATTACCTTGCCAGGCTTTGGTTAGGGTGCGGCTGGTGGGTGTACCCGTACTCACCAAAATAGTACGGACGGGTTGCCCATTTTCGTAGAGGTACATGCGCTGGCGGGGTTGGTCAAGGTATAATAACCGTTGCGTGGTGGAAACGGCTACATTAAGTAAAGTTAAGGGTGGGGTGAAGGTTAAGGGTAAGGTGGTTGATAATGCCAATGAAAAAGTAAGCGGCCTGGCTACCGTCGCCGATGAAATGTGGGTGGCGGTGAGTGGCAATGTGAGTTGGGCGACAATCGGCAAGGTGGGGGATTGTGCTTTAGCGGGAGTGGTTAGATTGAAGGTTAGCCATATTACAAGAAATAAACTCAGCCAAAATAAACCCAATTTAGGTAAGGGCATGTCTATGTGCCTTTCACGAAGCGAAATTTAGTAGTCATCTGATGACTATTCACGACATTAAACTATGGTAACAGGATTAATCGTTTTAGGGTTATGTTTGGCCTTAGTCCAACTGACGGCCACATTTTGGGGTTGGCACGCCGCCTCATGGGTGGGGTCACGGCGCGGGGCGGGATATGTGGTTGGGTTGAGTTTATTGGGGGTCAGTGCGGGTGGCATTATCTACCATCATCAGTGGGGTTTAATTGGCTGGACGGTGGTGGCTGCGCCCCTGGCGATTGGTTTGAGCCTGCTGGCGGGGTCATGGATTGCGCCACCGCCGCATCCCGATGGCTTATTTGCCGCCATTCACCCCGCCCATGACGGTTGTCAACGGGTCAATATTCCTGACGGCAACCATTTTATGCCCGCCTTTTTACTCAAGCCCCATGATTGGCATGGCGGTGCGGTTATCATTGTGCCTGGCGCGGGTGATAGCAAAAGTGGTTTTAAGTGGCGATTGGTACAGGCCATGTTAGCGCAAAATTTATTGGTATTAACCATTGATACGCCAGGGCATGGCGATTATGTGCATCGCCCGTTGGTTTATCCTGATAGCTTAAGTAGTATTTCCGCCGCCGTTGCTTATCTACGCGAACAAGAAGGAGTGAAACAGGTGAGCGTGATAGGTATTAGTTTAGGCGGGGCCATGGCGATTAGGGCGTTGGCAGAAAATTTAGCCACTTTAGCCGAGCAAATAGCCGCTTTAGTGGTCATTGGCACGCCAACTCAATTGACCTTTAATCGCCAAATTCATGGGCAAGAAATCTGGTATAGTTTTCGCGCCCCTGTCCTTTCCATGTGGCGAGAAATCAGTGTTAAACAGATACGGCAGAGCATGTTACAAGGTCGTTATCATAGCCCCCATACGGTGGCCGAGTTATTTGACCTGTTAGCTCCGCTAGAGCATCTGCCGAGAGTGGCGCAACAAATCCCAACACTGTTGGTTTATAGTCAGCGTGACATGATTGCCCCACTAACGATGGGGCGTGAATTACATGATATTGCGCCACACACTACATTGCTGGAGATAGCCTATTCCAGTCACGTAACCTTAACGCTGATACCCTCCATCAACGAACAAATCGCCTCATGGCTGGGCAAAATGCCCCTCACCCCTGCCCCTCTCCCAAAGGGCGAGGGAGTTGCGATTATTTCCCCTCTCCCCGTGGGAGAGGGGCAGGGGTGAGGGTTTAATAGTGACTCGAACCATTGGGCATAATCGCCCCTTTGAATTTAGCCCCTTCCATGTTTGCCCCGTCCAGTTCAGCATCTTTTAAGTTGGCATTACGGAGGTCAGCCCCTTTGAGGTTGGCACTCCGTAGGCTCGCCCCTTCCAAGTCGGCCCCGCGTAAATCTGTCCCTTCCAGGTTGCTCCAAGCTAAATCAGCTTGGCGAAGGTTGGCGCGGCTTAAATTGGCGCGGCTTAAATCTGCGCCGACTAGCCACAAGGGGCCGCGCGCCAGGTTAATGAGTTGATATAATTCTTTTTGTAAAAATTCCATATAGTTCCTGAGGTTCTAGTCATCAGGTGACTTGAAGTCACCTGATGACTAAAGGTTAAGTTATTTTAAGGAATGGGTTTATCTAAAAGATGGTAATGTTGAACCAGATAAACCACCGATAGCGACAGGGTATTATTCAAGGTGTGAATGAGAATGGCGGGCCAAATAGAGCCAGAAAATTCAGTGAGCGTAGCAAATATGACTCCTAACAAAAAAATGGGGAAAAAGGCGGTGGGAATCACATGGGCGAAGGCAAATAACCCCGCACTTATAAAAACTGCCCCTGCCCACCCCATTTTATCACGTAATCCCATAAAGATAAACCCACGAAAAAAGAGTTCTTCGACAAAGGGAGCTACAACGGCCCCGCCAAAAAAGAGCAAGGGCGCAAAATCGGTTTTTTGAAATATTTTATCCAAGCCAGGTTGAGTTTGCAAACCAAAGTAAGCTAACAAGGAGGCATAAATCAGTTGAATAATAACAAAAGCTATCATGAAGCTGCAGCCCAGCCCCAATATAGTCGGCTTAAAGCGACGTAACCCCAAATCTCCCCAACTTACACCATATTTGTAAACCGTAAAATACCATACGGGAATTAATAGGCTGCCTTCGCCCAAAATAATCACCCAAGCACTATCCATTGAGTCGCCAAACCAGGCCATGAACAAGCTGCTACTGATAAGGAGTATTACGCCAGTAATAACCCCAATGACAATATCCCGCAATGTCCAGGGGGCAGTAGTAGTAAAGGGGTGATAGGTTAAATGTTTCATCTACAGAAGACCTCACAGGTTTTAGAAATCTGTGAGGTCTAAAAATTTAGCCACCTGACACCATTAATGTACCGAGTAAAAAGGCCAAAACTATCATGAGAACAACCACTAATATCATGACACAGCCCAAAGCCAGCCAAATGGTCGTTGGATTTTGCATAAAACTAAGATTGGGAGTTGGTTGGAATGGTGGGGCTAAAATAGGCACAGCTAAATCACGAGGAGCAGCCACCTCATCAACGAGCATGTTGGGGGTGGGTTTGTTGAGAGTGAAGAGAAAAACAGTGTCACCGACACGAATATGGTCATTATCTTGTAAATTGAGGGGCTGTTTGATAAGTAAATTGTTAACATACGTCCCATTAGAACTGCCGTAATCCTTAATTTCAACGGTCAAATCATCATGAGGGGCTATAACCGCGTGGTTGCGTGACACTTTGGGGTCAGACACCACCAAGGCATTACTTTTATCCCGCCCTAACTCCACTGGCTCTTGCAACGCTACAATTTGACTAACCCGCCCATTCACTAATAAAGCTAAATAGCCTTTCGGTGGCGTGTCATGCCAAGTTAAAGCGGCTTCATCATCTTTTATATACCTAACCAAAAGCGTTATCCTCGTGGCTCATAAAATCTGCTGACTAATTTACCATGCTTTGACAAAAAAAATAAAATTGCGTCCAAAATTTATGAAATACTTGACCTTATAGAAAAATCGGTTTATCATGTAGAGTGATATTAGTCAAATTTATAGAATAGGTGCAGAGCTATTAGTACACAATCAAGTAGTGGGCCATCAAATAGATTATTTATTCTACTCGCCACTATCCTTATCGGCACTATTTGTGTGGGTATAGTTGGCGTTGGCGGCGTTATTATGTTGCGCTCGCAATTTCAAGGTGAGGCCGAAGAAGAGGTAACGAGTAACCCAACTCCCGTTGTGGTAGCCCCTAGCCCTACGGCCACCCCTGTTCCCATTCCCACCCATACCCCGACTTCTGAACCGACAGCCTTCCCGACTCAGGTTGTCCTCCCAACCTCTGCGGTAATTAATTCATCAGGAGAAAATGCGGCAGTGGTTAAAAAAAAGCAATCTTTTTCAATAAATATACCACCTTGTCGTTGTGGGACAGAGGATGCAACAGGGGAAATTAATCCACCTACCACCAACCCACCTCCGTCCGATGATACCCTAACGCCACCCCTTACAGGTCAAAGTGGTGGGGTTCTCTCAACTGGAAATGGGATTTTTTGGGCTTTAGCGGGGATAGTTACGTTATTGTTAATGGCCTTTGGTGTATTTAATCATCAGCAACGTTCCCATTAGACAATTTTTAGCGAATAATAGCTACGTTTTTGCAACGAAAAAGCGACACCTACAATAGGTCGTCGCTTTTTGGTTTATTATACAAGTTGTTTAGCCCAATTAATCTTTAAGATAACGGCTAATGGTGGTTAATAAACGACTCAAATCAACCGGTTTGGTGAAATGCTCATTAGCTCCAGCACCCAAAGCACGCTCTTTATGTTTAGCACTAGCCCATGCCGAAATAGCAATAATCGGAATATTCGCTGTTTCACGATAAGAACGAATGGTTTTAATGGCCTCAAAACCATCCATGCGAGGCATACGCAAGTCCATTAAGATTAAATCTGGTAGCCAAGCGCGCGCTTTTTCCACGCCTTCAAGCCCATCACTCGCTACGGCCACTTCAAAGCCGTTTAGCTCAAGCATTTGGGCTAAAATATCTCTTTGAGCCGGATGGTCTTCAACATATAATACCTTAGACACGTATTCGCTCCGAATTTAATGATTTTCCGTGTGGCAAAAAATTTCAACTAAATATCCAGACAAGTTTTTGAAACCTAATCAATACCTGGTGATACAAAAGCCTTTTGGATATTTATGCTACACAAGACTATCACAACTATAACAAGATGTCAAACGGGATTAAAGCAGGTGGTATAATTTCATCAATCTGGGTCTTCAATCGGGCTTACGGGTGATACTATTTTTATTTTCACTTCCCGAGTTTCGACGACAAACTCATGAGGTAAGGTCACTTCAAGCCGATAAGTTTTATTTCTATCAGGACAAACTTTCTTTTTCCCTGATAATTCTACGGTATCACCATCTAAAGTAACGGTTGAGGCTCCTTCGACAACCCACCTCAAATTGGTACATTTACTTTTTTCTACTTCCATTTTTTCGGCACTAAAGGTAATTTGATAGCCTAAAGGAATAAAGCGGGTGGCGGTGGGCATGGGAACAGAGGTTGAAGTTGCCATAGGCCGAGGCATTAAAGTTGGTGTATCGCTAGGCAAAATAATCGGTGTAGGGATATTTATGGCAATGATAGGCGTGGCCGTTTTGACGGGTAAGGGTGTAACGGTTGGGACACGAGTATTGGTTGGGCTAGGTTCAACTAAATCGGTTGCGCTAACTTCAACCGCAGTGGGTAATAAACTCGGTTGGGTTGGATTAAGGAGTATTATTGGAGCAACCACTGTTGGGGCAGGTGCCATGGTTGGCAAAGCCTCAAAGGGTACAATAATTAACACGGCTAGCCCGATAAAAACTAAAGTCACTAACCCTGCTAGTAAGCTGAGAACAAAAACTTCCAGTTTAGTCACGGCAGTTATGAATTTTCGCCCAGATTGTTAAATAATTAACCACTGATACCACCACCCGATAAATTTTATTGGAAAGTGATTATACCCTAAAACGACTCATTTTGGAAATAAAGTTGAACGAATTTGGCATTAAATAGGCCAATTGGATAAATTAGGTAGACAAAGGTATAATAACCTTCTCTATCGAGAATGTAACTATTTTACAAGGATAAAAATTTATGACTTCGTTACTAAAACCCGCCGTTGTTGATTCTATCAACGGACAAGTTATTGAAGAATTTACCGCTTCATTGCAGTATGTCGCCATTGCCTTTCATTTTGAGGCCGAAACCCTGCCTGAACTAGCGCAATTTTTCCATGCTCAGGCCAATGAAGAACACCAACATGCCATGAAGCTACTGAACTATATTAGCGAAGCAGGTGGAAAAACCGTTGTTCCCGCCACCAAACCCGTTAAAAATGAGTTTGAAACGGCAGAGGAAGCTATCTCCTTAGCGTTACACCAAGAGATAAAAGTGACTGAGCAAATCAATCATTTGATGGACATTGCCATTAAGGAAAATGACCATTTAACCCGTCACTTCCTGCAATGGTTTGTTAATGAGCAATTGGAAGAGGTTTCGAGTATGTCCGATTTATTGCGAGTGGTTAAGCGCGCGGGTGAAGCTAATCTCTTGTTAGTTGAGGATTACTTAGCCCGTAACGGCAGAGGTGGTGTTGAGGATTACTTAGCCCGTAACGGCAGAGGTGGTGGCAGCAGGAGCATGGACATTCCATTTTAACCCTATAGTTAGGCTGTTGAGCAGGAGTCCAAATCTTTAGATTTGACCACTTAATCCAACAAATCTAAAGATTTGGACTCCTGTTTGTTCACAATTCGTTAAGGAATATTGTAGTCATGAAAAAACGCAAATTTGAAGATTGGGAATTTGAGCAAATTCATAAAGAGTTTGGCTATAAACGTCACTATAAAAATTTCGCCTTACTAGAAACATGGCAGGCTTGTGACGAACCAATTAATGCCACTGAAATGCAACGGTTAGAGCAGTTGCGTGAACGGTTATTTTACTATGCCGAAACTTGGAATGAAGATGAATTAAAATTTATGTTCATTAGCCAATTAGTTGAGTTAGTTGATTTTTATAGTGAACATTACAAAATTTTCACCCAGCGCAAGTTTGCAGCCGTGATTGGGGAATGGGTCGTCAATGGGGTGGTAGATTTTGTGGTGGCGCGCGGCCTGCAAAATCCGTCACAGCCCTTTTTCTTTCTACACGAATATAAACAAGAACGTAAACGGGACAATGACCCACTAGGTCAATTGTTAATCGAAATGCTAGTCACGCAACAACAAAATGAGTCCCCAATTTCTTTATATGGTTGTTATGTCGTGGGGCGCAACTATTTCTTTGTGGTACTCCAGGGGCAAGAATACGCGGTCAGCCATGAGTTTGATGCGAGTTCTGATGATATTATCGCTATTTTTCGTATGTTTCGTTTTGTTAAACATACCATTGAGGCACAACTTAGCATTTGAAATATTTCACAATCTACAATTGAGATAAAAACATACACAGCCCCACAGTTATAAACCCTGTGGGGCTGTATTAAATCACATTAACTATATAATTTAGCTCAAAATAGACAACTTCGGCCCGCTAGATTCCGCTAGATTACGATTAGCTACGGTAGTTTCCACTCGGCGGGTGATGGCGCGAATGGCTTGGGCGGCGGGTGAGGCGGGGTCACGAATGACAATGGGTTGCCCCTCATCGCCACCAATTCGCACTTGCGGCTCAAGCGGTATCTCGCCAAGAAAGTCCACTTCCACCTCTTTCGCCATGTCTGCGCCACCGCCATGCCCGAATATATCATAACGGTTGCCCGTATCGGGGGCGATAAAGTAACTCATATTCTCCACCACACCTAAAATGGGAAC
>JAIFLK010000068.1:0-14112 GCA_020049115.1 Chloroflexota bacterium
TTATCGGGGTTAGGGCGTTGGCTGTAATAGGTCGGGCTATACCAATCATTGACCCATTCCGATACATTACCAATTAGGTTAAGCACATGATAGGGGCTGCCGCCATTACTATAAGTTAAAACCTCCACTGGCCCTTCATGCGTACCATCGCGCACATTGGCTTTTTCAACGAAGGGGTGCGTCGGGTCATCTTTCAAAACATTACCCCAACTCCAGACTCGCCCATCGGGGCCGCGCGCCGCTTTTTCCCACTCGGCTTCAGTGGGCAACCGCTTGCCCACCCAGTCACAATAGCTCTGCGCGTCATGCCACGCCACAAAATTAACGGGATAGCTTTTATATTCTGAGTCCGTGTGATACAGTGGGTCGCCACCAACGGGGGGGTGACAGACATTTGCTTTAACACATTCTTGATATTCCCCATTGCTCACCTCCGCGCGGTCAATCCAATAAGTGGGTAGCTGCACTAGGTGGGCAGGTTGTTCATCGAGGTCAGGCGACATGGTTAAGCCAGACAGTCGGTCGGTATTGGGGATAAAGCCCATTTGAAACTGACCCGCAGGCACGGCAGCCATCGAAACATTTAACGCGGCCACCGTTTGCGTGGCGCGTATGGCCTCCAACTGTTTTTGCACGGCCGCAACGGTGGCAGTGGTTTGATAGTTTGGCGTGGCGGTGGTCGAGGCCATTGGTTTGGGGTTGGCCGCCGCCATTTGCAACGGCGTGGGGGTCGCGGTACTGGTCGGGATAGCGGTGTTAGTGGGGTGGGCTTGGGCGGTGAGCATATTTTCTAGTGAATGAACCAGAGTTTCACGGGCATAAACCGCACTTTGCCGTTCAGCTTCAGCCGTTTCTTTCTGGCAAATAGCTTCATAGCTGGCTGCTTGGGCCGTTTCTTTTTGGCTAATGGCATCCAGGCTGGCCGTTTGCGCCATACCCCGTTGTACATTGGCCTCTGCTTGAGCCGTAGAAAGTTGTTGCACTTGATTTTCCGCTAGACGTTCCGCCGCGATTGCCGTCACTCGTTGCATGTTCGCCTCGGTACTCGCTTTTTCGGCGGTGGCCTTTTGAGCAATGGCGATATGTTCCGCCGTCACCGCGAGATTATGATTATTACGGGCGTTCATGGCCTGAATGTTACCATAAATGGTTAAAGCCGACAGCATAATAATGATGCCGATTGCGCCCAAAAGGGTATAGCGCATCCGTTGATTTATCCGCCGCCGTCCATCTTCCAAACTAGCAATAATAAAGCTCTTTTCCAACTCACTCAACTCATCGGGCTTCATTTTGGCTAATTGCTTGGCTTCACGTAATAATTCGCCCCGATACAATTTGTTAGGGTTACGGTTATGGGCTAACCAGGCACTCGCGGCAATCGCCAAAGGGCGGCGGGTACGATGTTCCCATGCATCATTAGAGGTCAAAATCGGCTCAACCAAACGGTCATGGGTCAATTCATACCACATATTCGCGCCGCGTACTTCGGCGTGGATAATATAGGCTTGGTGTAAAATGTTAATGGCCTCATTAGGCAGCCCCACCGTATCATACTTGCCCCGATAAACCAGCCCGCGCGTGCGGCCTGGCGTAATCAGTTGGCTACTCACCCAGGTGCGTAAACTGCGCTCACTAACGTTAGTTTTAGTAATAACATCTTGAATGGTGGCCTCATAAAAACTAATTAAGGCTTGGTCAACATCACCAAATTGTTGCACATGCTGGGCTTCAATTTGGGGGCAATCAGGCGGTAAATTCGTCCATAATTGACGACAAACCAATTGTAAATGGACGGGTTCAATATAAGCCCCTAAAATAGGTTGCGAATCTTTACGGGGCAAGTTGGAACTAGGCTGAATCCGCCGCAAATTATCCACCATATTTTCCGCCACCCCTGCGGCAAAAGGAATACCCGCTTGGATGGCCGGTTTTTGAATTGCCTGGAGCGCGGCTTCATATCCTAATGGCTCTAGCCGAAAACGCGCCCGTAATTTGCCTGGAAACAAGGTCGCGTAGGGGTCAAGATAGGCTAAAAAATCTTCACGTAGCGAGATAATCACCCACAAATAAGGGTCATCAGCCATCGCCTGGTGCAGTTGTTGAAAAAAGCCTTGTTGGTCTGGCCAACGTTCAGGATAATGGGTAAAAATTTCCTCAAATTGGTCAATGATTAAGGCCCGAATCGGTGGCTCAACCTCCTCATATTCCTCCTCATCAACCTCCGCCTCGATGGTTACACTCTGACGGGGGGGCAGGTTTTCATCATCACGTAACTCGTAATAATTGTCTTTATCATAATACTCAGACATAAAAAGCTGATATTTATGGGCTTGTAAATAATCAGTCAGGGATAAGTTGGCAAGGTCAGCGAGGGTGGTTTTGTTTTGGTCTAGAGTCAGCAATAAATTAAAGACAAAGATATTACTAACCTCAATTTGATGTTTGAGCGGCTGCTCACCCACCCGACATTTAGGTAAGATATGGAAATCTTCATCTCGTAAGCGGGGAATCAGCAAAGTATTGATGAGGGAACTTTTGCCCGTGCCTGATTGGGCATAAAGCAGCACCAATGGCTCGGCAATCACTAAAGAAAGTAACTCGCGCGCCTCCCGTTCACGCCCAAAGAAAAATTCACGGTCACTCTCTTCAAAGGTACGGGGGCCAATGTAAGGATTGGTTATGGTTGGTTGGCTCATGCGTTATTCTCCCAATATTCCCATAATTCCTGCATAAAACTTTGGGTATCGCCCCAATAGACATCAAAATTGGCTTTTTGGAAATATTTTTGTAAATATTCTTGCACATCGGCGGTGTTGCTAATATCCCGTTCTTCCAATTCGTATTGAATCGAAAGACTTAACAGGCGGCGGCTAGAGCGTTTAGAGGTTATCAACCCGCGAAAAATCGTTTTGAAATCCCAACCATTCAGTTGATACCCTAACAATAATAACGAAGAATCGGCCAGAGCTTGCGAAATGCGGCGCGGAATGGCATTGGCATCTTCGGAAATTTTGATGAGAAACTCTAAGTAATCATCTTCCGTTAAGACTAATGACGATGGGTGGGCATCTAGCCCATGCAGATGGAACACCAGCGGGCGTTCAACGGTGGGGTGATAATCGGGGTCGGTTTGAAAAACGGAGACCGCATCATCACGCAAGTCATCATGCCAATAACAAAACTCGGTGAGTGGCTCTTTGCCCGCCGCTTTGAGCGCATCTTCCAAAAAGGTGGCATAATTCGTGGTCAGATAAATCGGCATGGGCAACTCTGCCAATAAGCGCAACGGGTTTTCCTGGTCGGTCTCATATTTAGGGTGGCCTAAACGGGTCGCCACTTGCGAGAAGGTTAAGTCATATAACTCATCTTCTAAGGTATTGAGAAATGCTTTTTGACTGGCGGGAAATTCACTACGGGCTTTATTGACCAGGCGTTTTTTAAGAAAATCTAAATAATCTTCCTTCGCGGACAGACTATCACGGCTGTTAACACTGGCAAATTGCGCCACATGATACAGATCATGACGGTCTTGTAACGGATAATCAAGCTCCTTCGCCCAACTTTCCACCACCTGGTCTTGCTTGCTGAAATGATTGCCACTGACTTGATAACTAATTATCGGCGTACATTTACCCGTTTTTATCCGCCGCACAATCGTTTTCCAATCAATGCCAATACCACTTTTGCGCTTTTTAATTCGCCTAACTAACGTTCCCCAATCCCCACTTTGTTTGATGGTTGGTGGCATAAATACTCCTTAATTTGTCATTTGTCCGTTGTCATTTGTGCTTGAGTGTCATTTTTTATAATCACCCCATAACGATAATCTAAAGTCATCCAAGCCAATTCAAACTGTGGCAAAGGCACTTGAATTGGAGCATGGTTAAAAGCAGGGTCATGAACATACACATTTTGATTATCCAAACCAACAACGACTCCCCTGCAAAAAGGAGTGCAAACCTTCAGGTTTGCTCGTCTGTGGTGCGGCAAACCTAAAGGTTTGCACTCCAATTTGTTCCCTCGCGTGGTATATACTGACCCTAACCAACCTCACACACCACCCGAAAGCCCCAATTTTTCGCCTGTCTATCAGGCGCAAACTGAAAGCGGCTACTACAGCGCAACCGAGTCGGCTCATCACTAAAGTTGCCGCCCCGTAAAATCCGTTGCCAACGCGCATCCTGCCACTCCGCCGCCACCTTATCACGGTCATCAGCCAATTGATAAGGATAAGGAAATTGATTCACCATCGGGTCATCACCCCACATGGTCGTCGTCCACTCACACACATTGCCCGTCATATCCAAGCAACCGTAAGGACTCGCCCCCTGAGGATATTGGCCTACAGGCGTTGTTTCAAGTTTATTACTTGTCTTTGGGCGGCCACTTCTTCTAGTCGCAGCCTGTCCCCCATTGCAATAATCCTCTTGCCATTCATTGCCCCACGGATAAAGTTGCCCCTCTGGGCCACGCGCCGCCTTTTCCCATTGTGCCTCACTCGGCAAGCGATAGTTACGCCCCGTAACTTGACTTAACCATTCGGTATAAGCCAACGCATCAAACCAACTAATCCCCACCACAGGATGTTCCAACTGCTCTTTGGCGGGGGTTAGGCCAAACCAATAACGCGGCTTCCGATTATTACGTTCGCGTGGCTCTTTAATGTCTTTAAGATATTCACCATATTGCTGATTCGTGACGGGATATTTCCCCATGCGATATGTCGGCAAAGTCACTACATGGCGCGGCCCCTCAGATGGCATGTCAGGGTCGTCATTACCCATAATAAATGGGCCGCTAGGGATTAAAACGGTTTCTGGCTCAAAGGCTTTGCGCTCAATTATCGGCAATAAATCGGGGTCTATTTCTTGTAATAATTTATTATCAGGTAAACGGCTGAACAATACAGGAATCGTCCCGCCATCTAACTTCGCCGTCAGCAACGCCGCGCGCGCCTGATTACTGGCTAAATCCACCTGCCCATGCCGAAACAATTCGCGATAAAACACCCGACTAAAGGCGCGCGCCGTCTCCACAGGCACTAAATCTTGCATGGCTAACACCGTTGGCACACCTGCCGTAATTAAGCGCGGCGCAAACCCCCGAAACGCCTCCGCTGGATTACGGGTGGCACTTTGACAGGTTGCCAGAAAAACCAGTTGTGGCTTTTGGGCTAAACGTTGCACCATATTACTAAAATCACTTTCAAAAACATGTTCCACTTCATTATTAACATTGCCTAAAAAGAGTGCCGCCTCCCCCCGCCGTTTATTGAACATGCCATGCGCCACAATATGCAATAAATGATAACCCTGCTTCAGAGCCTCCGCCAACGCGGTTAAGGTTATCGGCTGCGGCAAATAAACGCGCTCAATTTGCCCCTGCGTAAAATCCTCAAAAGCCGATTCTAACAGCGTTTGCTCGGCAGCAAAATCCACTGCTTGCAACTGATAATTGCCCAAATTGGTCGGGTTGGCAATCGCGATTAACATTTTGATGGGGCGACTCTTTTCAAGCGGAGTCACCTCCCATTCGCCCGCCAAATAGCGCGAGAAGGGTGTTTGCTCATCAGCCGCTAACATGGTGTCATCATATAACAACTCCCAGGGCAGGGCATGGAGTTCAGGCGCGGTCGCGTCAATGCTCAGGCGCAAACGGCGCGGCGATTTGGTCGCGCCGCGCACCCTATCCCACGCCTGTTTGGTTTCGGGGTGGCCTAACAGGGCGGCCAATAATTTTTTGCCATCATCAGTCGGCGAGGCGGTGGGTGTCCAATTCGTAATATCGGACGCTAAATAGCCGCCACGAAATTGCCGATGATTGGTCTCATCATTCAGTTCAATGGGATAGCCTGCGGCCTCTTTTTTAAGGAGGCGAATTTCTATTTCAATAAAGTTATTAGACATGGCCTGTTTTGTTCCTTTTTAATTTATTTAGGGATTAAGGTAGCCCCACGATAACTAAATTCAGCCCAAGCCGCTAGTAAGCCGTCGGCTAAAACTTCGGTTGAACCAGAGGGTTGATTAGGGTCATTGAGCCAAAAATTTTGGGCTGAAGTTACACCAATAATAACGACTGCGTGAGCAAAATCTTCTGAATAGTAACCTAAAAAACCTGCTTGTACAAAAGCAATCACAGGCTGTTGTTGTTGTAAAGCCATTTTTAACTCAGCCAGTGACCATTCACGATAGGTCACTTCTAGGTGAGGGCGGGCTAATTTTTGGATAGCAAAGCTAGGTGTACCCCAAATTTGGCTCCCTAACATTTGAATAAGTTGAGTTTCTGTTAGGTTTATTTCTTTATAGGCTAAGACCATTCTGGCACAAGCAGGTAAGCAATAGCCGTCGGCTGATTGGGTAAAGTGAGGTACAGGCAAAGGGACGTTCATGGTTGGACTAAGGCAATCTTTCGCGCCAATTGCTCCATGCGTGTTGTAATTTTATTTAACATTATTTCGGTGAATTGAATTTCACCATAATAAGCCTCAACCTCAATTTGACCGACTTGACCTACTCGCCCTTTGGAGGGATAAGTTAAATCTATCGGCACTTGCCAAACCCATTCCTGCGCCGATTTTTGGATTAATTTTGGCTCTCCTGCTAATAACATGTGGCTGACCTGTTCCAGCATCAAGACGTTAACTTTCTGGCGAGCCACAAAGGCTGAAATGGGCAGATGGTTTTCATGCTTAATTTGGTTAAGTTGTTGCTCAAACCAACTCGCAAAATCGGTAGCAACTTGTGACCCCCAGGCTTGGCTAACTGTTGGAGGTAAAGCAATTATTGTCATGTGTAGTATCTCCTTAAGTTTTAGACTCCTCTTTATTTTATACGGTTTAACCTTAGATTACAACTGACTATAAATCCTACTTTGTGATGACACAAAAATGGCGGCGTAAAAGTTACTACGCCGCCATAAAGATAGCCTATTATTACAAACCTCACGGGTTTTTAAAAACCTGTGAGGTTTAAGCTCATTTAGGCCGTTTTTAATTCATTGAACGTCGCCACTGCTTGACGTAACATTGCGCCATACTTCGCCGCCTCGCCACCGCTTTTATGTAAAGCCGCAAACGTATCTATATCTTTATTACGTAATGCGTCCACTCGACGGGAAACGGCGTTTGGCCCCGCAATCAAATCAAATATGGCAATGAGTTGTAATCTTTCGGTTGAAGCCAAAGCGTTATACATGTCGCTGACATTATTGTAACCAATGGCCGCGTAATTACAGCCTAAAATTTCGCTCAGGCCCATTGAAATGGACAATTTGGCCGCGTCTTCATCTAAGCTACGGGCTAAAGCAAACGCGCCCTGTTCACTGGTTTGGCTGGTATGAACATTTTGCCACTCCGCCTCCGCATTGGCGCGCCATTGATGCTCTTGCCAGGGCGCGTGCGGGTCACATTGGAAATGTTGGCTGAAGGTCGCTTCATTGTTCAGCTTATCCTTGAAAATATGCACCTCAAAGCGGATAATCATTTGCCCTTTGCTGTCTAGCCCATGCGTCAGCGACTCACTGGCAACCACCGCCACCACCAACGGCAATTCCACTCCTAAATTATCGGCAATCATGGTTAACGCCCAACCATAATTATTCCAAATTTGGCAAACACGTTTAGCAATCTTACTATCAGCCTTATCCACCGCCAAATGTTCATGTTTTGGCATGGCCGCAGGAATCCCGATTAAAGCGGCTTCATCTTTCAGATAACGGTCACGACTATCGCCAATGCCAAAGGAGGGTAACTCCTCACTTTCACTCAAACCGAGAATAGATTTAAGTTCCTGCTTAATCGCGCTTTTTTCAGCCTCAGATAGACCGTTAGCTTTAGAAATACGCGGCCCGTTATAATTGCTATTGCGGTCACTTGCTAACGCGCCCAAAGATAAACCCGCTTTACCCAACAAATCCCAATCAGGCAAGCCCATTTTGCGCCCCGCCGTATAGCAAGCATCAATCACGTTTTGATTCGTGAAGTTGGCTTCTAAGGCTTCGCCACTAGAGCTATATTCGCTCAATTCCTCGCGCATTAATCGCCGTTCATCGGGCGAAAGGTTAAGCTGCGCCAATGATAGGCCGCTATAAATGGCCTCCCGATTGCCAATCAACTCGCCCAACGTTAAGCCCGATTTACTTAATAAACCCCACGGCGCAGGCTCTACACCGAGAGCTTTGCCCACACTATAGAAGGCATCCACCATGTTCTGATTCGTAATACCAGTCGGAGTCGGGGTGGTATCAACGGGTGTTGGCGCAGGTTGAGCAGGCGCGGTGGGCTGAACAGGCGGCGCGGGCGGCGTTAATTGCACCTTACTACGTTCAGGGCGAGCTAATTGCCCCACGCGATGAGCAATCGGTTTCACATAGCCATCTTCTTTGCGCCAGGCAAAAAATTCCCAGTTGCCTCGGTCTTGCGATGACAAAATGAAATAAGCCGCCGAGTTAATATAAGGATATTTAAACACTTCTTGTAACCAATCAGTGAATTCACGCGCCACATCTTCATCAGAAATGGGGAAACCATTTTGAATATTAGAGTTGCCACATTCCAATATTTCAATGGTTTTATCGGGGTATTGTTGATGATAGTATTTGAAATTCAAGCCAAATGCTTCATTAAATACCATACTTCCTTGCCCAGGCGGAGTTTGCCAATAGCAATGGCAACCGAGCCAATCCGCTTTTTCAATGGCGGGGCGACAGATGTTCAGCCATGAACGGTCACGGTGAGCGCCCGCATCAGGCAGGGCGAGGCCAGGGAAGCCTAATGAGGCCCACGGGTGAGCCTGTTTGAGACGGTCGTAGGCTTCTAAAAACCAAGTGTTAAAATTACGGGCATCATCATCATTTGCTCCCCAACCTTCGTAGCGGTGGATATGATTGGGTTCGTTGAGCAGGTGAAATTTCTTACAGAAGGGCTGATAATCTTTCATGATGGGAATCATGCGTCCCGCAAATTCGGCGGGGGTCGGGTGATGATCCTTACCAACATTTGCGCCATCATATAAACGGGTAATAATCTCAATGTCACCGTTTTCTTTCTTAATACGCTCCAATACTTGCGGGCGGGTTTGGCTCATCATTTTGACAGCTTCAATCCGCGACTCGCGAATCACTTGATAATCTTTTTCTTCAAAATTCTCATTATTACGTCCATGCACACCAACACGACATGTTCTGTTCATAAAACTAGCTCCTTTGATTTTGGGGTAAATAAGTGGGGAAAATCTGAGATTTTGGCGGTTTTTTAACCTCAAAATTTTGTCTCTATTGTAGACTAAATGATTAATTTTGAATAATTTACCTATGGTCATTGGTCAGTTGTCAACCGTCTATACTCAGCATGGCGAGAAATTGCGGTTTTAATTACGAGGAGTCCGCAATCATTTGCGGACAGCCCGTAAATAATTACGGACTCCAAAGCGCATTTTTTAGCCATTAACAATATAACGATACTCTTCCCGTTTGAGTAAGTAATAATTAAGCTCAGGGCCGTGAAATTGCGGTAACTCGGTGGTCAATTTAAGGCCAAGTTTCTCCAAAATGCGGCATGAAGCCACATTCGCGGGAAAGGCCATGCCGATAAGGCGCGGCAATTGCAAGGTTTCAAAGCCATAACGCAACGCAGTTTGCCCCGCATCAAAAGCCAAGCCTTGCCCCCAATAAGGTTTCGCCAGACCATACAACACCTCCACCTCACTCGAATCGGGAAGATATTGTAAGCCCGCGTAACCAATGAAGGTGTCGGTTTCTTTCAGCAAAACCGCCCATACGCCAAAACTATGCTGTTGCCAATGGTTCATAAAGTGGGTTAAACCTGCCTGAGTGCGTTCTCGTGAGCGAGGCAACCCTGTCGGTAAATAACGGGTCACGTCAGGGTCAGCCCACATCGCGGCCAATGGGTCTAAGTCAGATAGTTGTAACGGGCGAAGGGTTAATTTGTTGGTGGTCATTGGCTGTTTGTCATTGGTCATTAGTCAGTTGTCCTTTGGCTATACATAAAGCATGGGACGCGGATTCACACGGATAAACGCGGATTTTTTTCTTTTGCTTTTAAAATCCGCGTCAATCTGCGTTTATCCGCGTCCTATACTGCGTTTTATTTGAGAGTTACACTTTTGCTATGACTGGCAGGAGTCCGCAATCCTTTGCGGACAGCCGCAAATAATTGCGGACTCCTGCGCCGAAAGTGTAGTTTTCATTTGATATGCAGTATAATTTCTTGTCCTAAACTCAGATTAATTAGCTTCTCTTTAGCCGCATGGCTCAACTGCTTAATCTGATATTCACGTTGGGCGGCGGCTTGGTGGGTGAGGCCATGTTCCACATAAACCACTTTTTGCGGGACATGGCCGCGAAAATACTTCGCCCCGCGCCCACTCGCATGTTGAGCAAATCGCCGCGCCACGTCAGTTGTAATACCCGTATATAAACTGTTATCAGCGCAACGAATGATGTAAAGTGACCAATTCATGGGGAAGTAGGGTTAGTCACCCGATGACTTTAAGTCATCGGGTGACTATTTTCCATAGACCACCAATTCGTCATCTTCATAAACAATCGGCCAGCCCACCCATTGCGCCAAAAAGGGGCGCGCCGTTGGGGTGTGGGTGATGATGTAACGCACCTGATGAGTTTTGAGCGCGCTTTGAATGGCTATTTGAATCTCGGCGGGGTCAGTTAAAGCGAGACCATCAGCCCCCAGCATGAGGCGCAAGAATGCTTTATCTAAACTCGGTTCATCTAAATACGCGGCCTGTTCCTGCGGCAAACGGGCTAACCAGCCACCAATCAACGGCTTGCCATGCACCGTTTGGGCGTGCATCAGAAAATTGGCATCCCATTTAATGTCTAAAATGGCGTAATGTTCATGGTCATCGGCGAGTTGTTGGTAAAATTCAGGCAGGGCAGTGGAGGTGAGGCGCATGGGCATGGCCGCGTATTCAATCAAAATAAGCAGGCCGCAGAGAATGAGTAAATAACGGTTTGTACCGATTTTTACCAACCCATACGCCGCCAGCATGGCTAGGGCGAGTGAGGTGATTATAATGAAGCGACCTGGAATCCCTGTGAGGGCAAAGGCGGGAATGAGGCTGTTTAAGATACCATAAGGTAAGGTGATGGGGTAGATTTGCCCGTTGAGTTGCAATTGCGGCCCCAGCGCGAATAGGGCGAATATCAGGGCAATCAGACTCCACCATAAAGGTAAGGCTAAATCGCCCTCACCCCCTCTCCCACTAGGAGAGGGGAGAATTTTTACCCCCTCTCCCACTGGGAGAGGGTTGGGGTGAGGGTTTATCTTTTTTGCCTTCAATAAACCTAACAAACTTAATAAGAGGACAGTATAGCTGAAATATGCCGAAGCTCCTGGCTCACGGTTTTGGGCGGCGTAAGGTTGCCACATGGGGCTGAACCATGCGGCCCAAGTTGAGGGCGGGCCTGGTAGCCAAAAACTCATGAGGTCAACGGGCCTGGTAGCCAAAAACTCATGAGGTCAACGGAGTGGCGCAGGGGGTTGTGTTCGCCAATGAGTTTGGTGCTGCTGAGTAGTTGCGCCATAGGGATTATCAGGGGCGATAGAATGAGTAAGGTTGTGCCGAGAATGAAACTAATGATGATGAGGCGGTGGCGCAGGGTGGTTTGAGTGGGATAAACTAACATGGCAACGGTGATAAGGCCGAGATAGATAACGTAATACCATGAATGGAGGGCGGTGAGGGCGAGGAAGAAGATGGCGAGTAGGGAGTAGGGAGTAGGAAATGAGAAATGAGAGGTGAGAAGAGATTTACCCTCACCCCGACCCTCTCCCAAAGGGAGAAGGAGTTTTATGGCCATCTCCCATCTGGGAGAGGGGCGGGGTGAGGGGGTGAGGGTTTTGAGGGTGAATAATAAATAGAAAGGCAGCCATTGCATGGTAGCAAGGTTGAGATGACCAAGCTCTAGGCGGAGGAAGTGGTAGGGGGAAAAGGTGAAAATGAGGCCCGCAATGAAGCTGGCGGGGCGGTTATGGGTGAGGTGCAAGGCGAGTAAATACGCGCCGTAGCCACTAAAGATGAAGGAAACGAGGACGAGGAGGTTATAAGTAACGTCACTGCCTAACAAAGCGTATAGGGGTAAACCGAGTAGCCCATCGGCCACATCTAACGGGTGAAATAGTAAGGTTACGCCATCAGGGTAAAAGAGGGTGTGGGTGTAAAAGGGATTTTGGCCTGTCAATAGGGCGTGGCGCGTCCACCATAACGCCCACATGTTTTGCCCCCAATCGCCGAGACCAGGCACGTAACCATGTAAATGGGTGATAAGCGGCCAGGTCATGATGAGGCTGAGGCCGAGATAGCCTATCAATGCAAGCAGGGCGGGCTGGAAAGTGAATGACTTCATGGCTGATGGAGTCCAAATCTTTAGATTTGACTGTCAAATCTGAAGATTTGGACTCCTCTTAATTCTGTTTAACTGTTCCCACTTCCACAAAATCCGCGCCGCTGGTGGTGGTGAGGCGGGTGTGTGTTTGGCTGTCATATAAGCCAACAATCAGGCGATAATCGCCCATGGGGGCGTTGGCATTGAGGGGAAAAGCGTAATTATCATACACAAATTGATGAGGTTGCCATAATGTTGTGTTATACCAGCCACCTTGTGGTTCGTTATCATGCTGCCCCCACACCTGCCCATCGGGGCCGAGCAGTTGGGTAAATACAGTGTAATTTTGCGCTATGGGTTGGTCGGCTTGCCAGGTGAGAGTGAAGCGCAGCCAATCACCTGGAGTGAGTTGGGGTTGTTGTAAGGTTGCGTTATTCAAGTGAATGAGCGATTTATCGGGCAATTGAAACTCGGCTAAGGGCGATTTGTTTTGAGATATAACGGGCGTGGGTTGAATCGTTAGCGGCAACGGCGGCACTTTATCAGGCGGAATTTTCACGCCATCGGCAGTGATAGGCCAACGCTCTTGACCGTCTGCCGTTTGCACCCGCACCCGTAGCCCGTAACGTCCCGCAGCGAGTGAGCCTAGCAAGGGGAGATTACTCATTGTATCGGTTTGGTCAGTGAAGGACTGACTTTGCTCTGCTACCAAGCGACCAAAGGGGTCTAATAATTGGATTAATATTTGGTCATTAGGTTGAATCGCTTGCCAACGCGCCGCCAAATAGAGTTGGCTACAGGCCGTAGGTTGGGCGGGTTGCAGATTATAACTAATTAGTTGTGGCCCGTCAGCAAAATGTAAGCCAAGCGGTTTGAGCGTTTCGGGGAAGGGCCTGGCGGGTGAAATTGCGGGGGGCGCGGCGGGAACGGTGCGTTGCAAGGTATTAAGCCAGGCTGCGGCTAAATCATTGGGCGCAGTGACGGGGACTATCACGGTTTGCGATTCACCTGCGGGGGTGATTAACGGTTCGGTGAAATTTTGGGCGGGGTATTGCGTAAAATGAAGCTGGCTAGGTTGTAATACATTCGCCATAAACGCGGCCTGGCCTCTATTGTGATAGGTTACGGCAATATTGTTGGTCAGGCCGTCTATATTACGGTTTGGCTCAAAGGTGACGCGGATAGAGTCGGCGGTGACTTGGCAGGCGGGCGGGCTGAGTTGTAAGATAAGGTCATCTCCACTAGATTTGATGGACTCAATCGCGGGGAGATAACGCGGCAAGTCGCTCATGACACGTTGCCAATCGTCAGGCGAATAGCTGGTTTGGTGTAGGATAACGTAATTCACGCCGAGTTGCTGTAATATATCAACCGAGCGCGGGTCAGGGAAGGCATTAAGCCATTGGCGTAATTCTTTGTAAATGGGCGGGGTGTAGCCCGTACCCCCATTAAGTAGCCGCCGCCAATGATAGGAAGAGTAATATTCGTAGGCAAACTCTGAGGCCGCGACATGGGGCAACTCGGCAATCACGCTGTCGGCGGGAGTGTTTGCGCGTAGCCACTGATAGACGGGCGGAATGGCTTGACCAACGGGAAAGGTGGGTCCGATGAGGGGGGCTGACCATGATTCGATGATAATGAAGAGGCTGAGGAGGGTGTATAGGGTGTGGTCAGCCCTCTGTCCCCCCCAAAGGGAGGGAGGTTTTGCGCCCCCCCTCTGTCCCCCCCAAAGGGAGGGAGGTTTTGCGC
>JAIFLK010000068.1:14152-15207 GCA_020049115.1 Chloroflexota bacterium
CGCCCCCCCTCTGTCCCCCCCAAAGGGAGGGAGGTTTTGCGCCCCCCCTCTGTCCCCCCCAAAGGGAGGGAGGTTTTGCGCCCCCCCTCTGTCCCCCCCAAAGGGAGGGAGGTTTTGCGCCCTCTCCCACTGGGAGAGGGTTGGGGTGAGGGAGTTTTGTCGCCAGTTGGCTGACTCCGTAGCCTGCTAAAATGGATAAGCCTAACACAACTAATACGCTGAAACGGGCGGGGACGCGAATGGCTTGAAAGATAATGACATGTTCATAGAGCCATGAATAGGGCGAATATTGCAGCAATGGGGCGAAGGTGGTGCCGAGCGCGTTTTCATTGAGGCCAAAGGAGAGGATGAGGGCGGTGAAAATTAATATAATGAGATAGGCGATTTGGGTTACATAAAACCCCACCCCAGCCCTCCCCTTCAAAGGGGAGGGAGCCAAATTTCCCCCCGATGTCGGGGGGATTAAGGGGGGTAGAATGGTCGCTCCGAGGGCGATTAACACCAGTAATATCCCCGTAATGCCAAGCGGCATGAGGGGCTGAAATTGATGGTCGGCGGCTTGCCAATGGCCGAAAGTCCAGCCATAAAGCCAATTGTGGGGTAAGGTGGTGACATAATCCGTTATGGCCGCGCTGTAAATGCGAACCTCGCCAGGGGTGCGGACTGCGCCCATCGTGTCGCTGAAACGGAGATACATGCGCCAAATCGGCCAGTTGAGGGCGAGAATGGCGGCGGCCATGAGCGCGCCTTGTAGCCAGAGGGCGCGCCGCCAGAGGATTTGGCGCGTGAGGGCGTAACTTATAGTCAGCAGGAGGCAGGCGATGACGAGGTTAAAGAAATAGTGAAAACCTGATAAGGCTTGCAGGTTGAGCAGGACAGCGAGGGCGAAGGCGTAACGCCATTGCGGGCGGGTGAGAGTCCAATGGAGGGTGAGTAAGGCCAATGGCAGCCAGGGTGTGATGAGCAGTTCGAGGTGATTCAATTGCCCCAGGCGTTGCGGCGAAAAGGTGAAAAGTAGCCCTGCAATCACGCCCGCCCAACGGTGGCGCGTCCAA
>JAIFLK010000183.1 GCA_020049115.1 Chloroflexota bacterium
GTATTGGCACGGGGGCAGCAATTTTTGTTGCAACAATTACAAAGCAATCAAGCGTTGCATGATACTAGCAGTGCGAATAGTTACGCTTTTATGCTCTATGCGTTGGCGGAGGATAAGCAAGCCCCGCCCGTTTCCTTAACACAGCTTTATGAGGCGCGGGGCAAATTGTCCCATTATGGGCGGGCTTATCTGGCGTTGGCCTTGAGTTTAACCAACTCTGACCGCGCCAAAATTGATACGCTGCTCTCGGACATCAATAACGCGGCCATTTTGAGCGCGACGGGCGCACATTGGGAAGAGGAATATTACGATTGGTGGGGCATGAACACGGATACGCGCTCTACGGCTATCATTTTGGATACCCTCGCCAAGTTGGACGCAAAAAATGAATTGATTCCTAACGTGGTGCGTTGGCTCATGGTGGCGCGCAAAGATGGGATTTGGGAGACCACGCAAGAAACGGCTTGGGCGTTGATTGCCTTTACCGATTGGATGAAGGAGACGGGCGAATTGAAGGCCAATTATGACTTTACCGTTTCGTTGAATGACGCGGAACAGGCCAATAAACAGGTGAGCGCGGCCACGGTGCAGGAGTCAACCAAGCTGAATATTGCCATGAGTGATTTGTTAGTGGAGACGAATAATCGCTTGACCATTGCGCGCAGTGACGGCAATGGGCGGCTGTATTACTCGGCTCATCTAAAGGTTTATTTACCTGTGAAGGAGTTAAAACCTGCCGATAGAGGGATTGTCGTGAGTCGCCGTTATACGCTGGAGGCGTGTGAATATGTAAAATCTCGTAATGAGTGTCCAGAGGTGCGCGAGGCGAAATTGGGTGATGTGATTCGGGTGGATTTGACCATCATTGCGCCCAATGATTTATATTACGTTATGGTAGAAGACCCGTTGCCTGCGGGCGCGGAGGCGATTGATACGGGATTAGCCACGACCAGTTTACTCGCCATGGATCCGACCTTAACGCGGCAAAGTCGCTCCTCCGCGACGGGCATGGATGAAGGGTTTTATCCGTACTATTATTGGTGGTGGCGGTGGTATTCGCGTAGCGAGTTGCGTGACGAGAAAGTGGTGTTATTTGCCGACTATCTGCCCAAAGGGGCTTATGAGTATAGCTACACCATGCGGACAACCTTGCCAGGCGATTATCAGGTGATTCCCACGTTGGCAACGGAGATGTATTTCCCCGAAGTTTTTGGGCGGAGTGATGGGCGGTTGTTGAGTATTGGTCGCTAGACCGACCATGATTTAAGGATTTTAGGATTGACAGGATTTTAGACCTGCAAGGTTTCAAAAACCTTGCAGGTCTTTGTTTATCGCTGACCTGCTAACCGACTGACTAGCTGTTTGACTTATCAAAGAGGTCAATTATACTATGGCTACTTATTCAGAGGTTTAGCTATGGGTGGAGTGAGTTCTCACTCCGCCAATTGCTAAACGCTAACTTCACTCCATGCAAAAAAGTATTTGGTCACAAATTTTAGAGTTTATTTTGGCTCTGATTCAACGGCAATTAGGGGGCGCGGCAGCGACTAGCAAACCCGTTAGTAAAAGTAATGTATCGCCCGCCAGTGGTTTGCTCACCGTAAAAATTGCTAATGTTATTGATGGGGATACGCTTGATTTAGCCGATGGGCAGCGGATTCGTTATCTGGGTGTGAACACGCCTGAGCGCGAACAGGCGGGTTATAATGAAGCGAAAAGTCTCAATCAGCGTTTGGTGAAGGGCAAAACGGTGCAGGTGGAATTTGATGTGGAGAAAACCGACCAATATGGGCGCACCTTGGCCTATATTTGGGCGGATGGCGTTTTAGTCAACCGTGAATTATTGCAACAAGGTTACGCTACAACCTTATTTATGCCACCGAATGAGCGTTATAAAGCGGAATTTCAGCAGGCGGAGCAAGCGGCGCGGCAGGCGAAATTGGGTATTTGGCAAGGCTCGTCAGTGCCATTGAAAATTACGAAAATTCAGGCCAATGCTCCTGGCGAGGATAACGTTAACCCTAACGGTGAGTGGATTGAAATTACCAATCAGGGCAAAAAAGCGGTGGCGATGCGCGGTTATTTGCTGAAAGATTCAGCCAATAACATGTATACATTTGGTAATTTTACCCTCGCGGCGGGGGCAACGGTGCGGATTCATAGTGGGCAGGGTCAGGATAACGCTACCACGTTATTTTGGGGCCTGGTGGATAACAGTGTGTGGAATAATGTGAATGATACCGCTTTTTTGCGGGATACGCAGGGCGGGTTGGTGGACAGTTATAGTTACTGAGAAGTAAGAAATGAGAAGTAAGAAGTAAGAAATTATTGGAAATTTATTTAAGGGTAGGGTATAACTATGAAAAATCCACGATTGGCTGAGTTATTAAGCGAATTACATGCAGAAGTTAATCATTTGGGAACATTGGACGCGGCTTCACAAAGTAAAATTGAGGCCATGTTCCAACAGATTGAAAGTCAGGTCAATCAAACGGAGCGTGACTCATCAGACACCCGTGAGCAACTCCATGAGACCATTATCCATTTTGAGGTGACTCATCCTACGCTGACCCATGTGCTGAACCAAATTTCATCGATGTTAAGCAGTATGGGGATTTAAGGGTAAGTAGATGAGCATAAATTCTGCGGAAGCTCTTATAAGGCTTTAAGCCTTATAAGAGCTAAAACATGCCGCAAAACTTTTGTTTGGGTACTTAATTAGGTTAAAATAATGTTGCTTTATAACAAAGACGGGTGGCTAAAACCACCCGTCTTTAGTTTTATTACGGCTGCACTGCTGGCCGCGTTTCATTTAGTTTCAACGGCTGCAATTCCACCTCACGCGGCATGAAGCGCAAGGCCGAACCACTCACGTCAAAGATAACGGGGCCATAAAGATTATTGGCCTCATTACCCTCATTGATGGCCCCCGTAGTCCCTCCCAAAGAATCGACCAATACATACAAATAATATCGCCCTGGTTGACGGAAGCTGTTACTGAGGGGAATCCCTTTCCATGTTTGCGACCAATGACCCAAGCCCGATGGAATAAAATTACTGTAATTATTCTTCAGGTCAAAGGGGTCATTTGGCACTAGATTGCTTAATTTACGGCTGCCTCCTGCTGATAACTCCGCCACTTTCCAGACCACGCCATATGGCACTTGGCTATCATTAAAGGCTTCGTCCCAACTTTGATTCACCGTTGGGTTAATCGGACTGGTCGCCAAATATAAATCAACCCAAAAGGGCGTGTTGATGGCGCGCGTGCCATTATTGCGAATGGTGACATAAAGATTAACTGCTTGCCCTGTTTGGGGCGCAAAGTTAGAGACCGTGACATCGCTCACCTGTAAATCCAACTCTGGCGGTGGCGGATTTTTTAGCACAATCGGTAAATAGATATATTTGGCAACGGTTGGTAAATTACCCAATGGCGTATCCTCCACATCAGCAATTTTTGTGCCTGCCCCATCCTCTAGGGTGGCAATATTACCAATTGACATAACGCTGCTCGCTAAATTCCCATTAACCCGCACCGCAAACAAGAGCCGATGGCTATTCCCTGCCGTAACTGTCCCCAAACTGTAACGACAAATAACGCCTTCACTTGACCCATTGGGACAATCCCACCCCACCGAACTGGCGGAAGCGATAAAGGTGGTGTTGAGTGGCACAATCTCCTGCATGGTCACGGCGGAGGCGGAACTGCTCCCATTGTTGGCGTAATCTAAGGTGTAAACAATGGGGCTACCCGCTTGAGTTGTCACGCCGCCGTCAGATTTATCCAGGGTGAGTTGCGCTGCGTTAGGATTGTTAATGTCAGTCGTCAACGTGGCAGTGGCAACGCTGGCGCGCGCCATGTCGGCGATAATCGCCACATTGTCCACCTGTGCCGTATTTGCGGGGCTAAGACTGTCATTCAGTCGCACCGCAAATATGACGGGCGTAGTCGTTTGATTCGGTAATATATCGCCGAGTTGATAACGATATTGATTACCACCAACGGCTTGCCACCCTGTCGGATTATTAATGAACGTGGTATTCGCGGGCAACGTTTCCGTAATAACCACACTGTGGGCGGTATCCGTGCCGACATTGGCATAAATTAAGCTGTAGGTAATCGTCTCACCAGGGCGGGGTGGGCGGCTATTTTGTTGAATTTTGCTTAAGGTCAGCCGCGCCGCGCCCGTGATGGGCGTAGAGCCAACTAACAAAATCGTACGGGTATTGCTGTTATTGTTCGGGTTCAAATCAAGACTACTACTCGTAATGCTGGCGGTATTGACAATTTGCGTAATGTTGGCGGGGGTGTTCGGGTCAATCGTGACGGCAAAATCTAGCGCACCACTGAAATTAGGCAGAATCGTGCCAAGATTGAAAACATATTGATTGCTCACCAACTGCCAACCCGTCGTCCCACCCGCAAAGGTGACAAACGCGGGCAACGTTTCCATCACTTGCACATTGGTGGCGGCGGTTGAGCCGAGATTGTTATAAATTAAGGTATAGGTGATAGTCTCGCCCCGTTGTGCGGACAGTTTGGGTAGCAATTTGGCTAACTCCATGTCACTCGCTTGCGCGGCGGTGGTGACGAAAGTCGCAATATCACTCACATTGGGGTTATTGCTAGATTGCGCCAAAATGCCGACGGTATCACTTACGTCGAGTGTGGCGGTCAGGGGAATCCTAACCTGAAATTGTAAGGTGCGGGTGGCAAATGAACCGAGCGTTAAGGTGAATGTCTGGCTAAAGGCCGAAGTCAACGGGAATTTATCAGCCGTAACCGCAATGACAATGTTATCTGGCGAGTTGCCCGTATTGGTAACAATGAGCGTGTAAACTAAAGTTTGCCCTGGTAGCCCCACCTTTTGCTGTAACTTTGGCCCAATTAGTACGCCTGGCACGTCCACTTGAATGGGCGCGCTGCTGGCACTATTTTGGCTGAGGTTGGGTGGTACGCCATTGGCACTGTTATAATCAATTACGGCTGTATTCACAATGGGGTTGACGGGCGGGAATAGTAGGCTGTTGACCCGCACCTCAAAATCCACAAAAGTGGAGCTATTGCCTGCCAACGTGCCGAGTGTGTAGCTACATGTCGTACCATTACAACTCCAACCCGTAGGCAACCCGCTAAAGGTACTATTCGCAGGGACATTTTCCGTAATACGAACATTGGTGGCAGGCTCAGAACTGCTGTTGGTCAGGCTAATGGTGAAACGTATTAAATCGTTAGCATGTGCCAATATTACATTGGCGCGCTTGCTCAGGCTGATAGCGGCGGGGCCAACGACAGTGGTATTAATGGCGGGGACGGTGGCGGGGGAAATAAATAAGGGAAAATTCGAGGTCACGCCATAACGCGCATTGCTAATAATTGTGCCATTCGGCATGGGTGAATTGATTTGCACGCGGAGGCGAATTTGCACCACCCCACCTGGGATGATGGGCTGACTAATGCGCCAACCAACCGTAAAATCACCACTCGGTGTAGGGCCAGTGGCAAAGACATCACACGTAATATTAAGACAATCGGTGCTGACGAAAGTTGTGTTATTAGGTAATGTATCGGTGATAACCAGGTTAAGGGCGGGGCCAGGCGAGGTTGCGCTATTGGTGACATGGAGGAGGTAAGTCAGGGTTTGTCCCGCGCGGGCGGTGGTCACATCAACCGTTTTACTGAGGCTTACCGAGACGGGCGTAACGACCGTAACGGTTGCGGCAGGCAGACCAAAGGTTTGCCCTGCCGCATAACCGCCCTCCACCCAATAGGTGGGATTGGTGATGGAGTCGCCATTGAAGGCAGTCGGGCTAACTTGGGCGTTGAATGAAACCGTAATATTTTGACCTGCGGCGACAGTTTGGTTGAGTGTCCAGCTGATTTGGCGGGTGGTGGCGTTAAAAACTCCGCCATTGGTGGCCGAAATGAAATTGAGATTGGCGGGCAATTGTTCCACGATATTAAAACTGCCATTCGTCTCAATCGTGCCAATATTACGCGCCGTTATCTGGTAAGTCAAGGTGTCCCCTGGTGCGGCGGTGGTCACATTGACCGATTTATTAATTTGCCAGGTCGGGGCATGGACGGTGGTTTGCACATCATTTGAGCCGTTGACATTGACGGGCAAATTCGGCCCAAATAACGTAATATTGCTACCTAAGTTGGTTAAAATTGCGCCCTCCGTGCTATTAGGCAAGGCCGAGAATTGCATCACAATTATTTCATTAGGTAACAATTTGTCTTGGGCTAACATGGTATATTCGGCTAAACCTTGTCTACATTTCGCCGTATTGTGATTCCATTTGACCGAGTTGGTGCGAGTATCAAAACAACTTGCCCCTGACGGGACAATATCCGTTAAGGTCAATGGCCCTTGATAGGTCACGGGGCCATTTTGTAAGGTGATTTGATAGATGAGTACATCGCCTGGTGGCACTGGCCGTTGATTGGCGACAGCTAAATTAACTTGTTTGGTTATGGTCATATTTTCTGTGGCCTGTAGTGGCGGCGCGGCCAAAGCCACTGAACTCGTCAAGGCTGACCATGATGAGTGGTTAGGTGGGCTAAATAATAGCCCCATTAACAGCCCAACCAACCCCATTACCATGAACCACTTCGAATGTGTAATAAAACGATATTGATTTTTCATAGCTAAGACTCCCGTGTTTGATTAAATGGTGCGAGGGCATGGCTTTCAGGCGGGCAAAAACTTTATTTTCGCCGTCAAAATAAAATTTTGACACACCTATGGATGACCGCGCCCTATTTGTTTTACAAAATCTCCCCTTTCATCATAACGGGGATGACGTAATTTTTCAACAATAACAGCCTTGATATTTCTCTCCGCAAAAATACGGAGAATTTTAGTCATCAGATGACTTCAAGTCATCTGATGACTCTTGCTGATTTAAGCAATCGCCATTAAAATCTCGTCCATGCAACCCTCCGTGCAAGATGTCCTTAAGCCATTGATATATGCCGATATTTTTGATTATCCCCTCACCCTAACGGAAATTTATCATTTTCTAGAAATTCCTACGACCCTCGAAATTGTGCAGAATTTACTTCATCAAGCTATCACTGAGCAACGAATAATTTCGATAAATAACTTTTTTTGTTTAGCTAATCGCGCCCACTTAGTGGCTAAACGGCAAGAACGGTGGCACCTGGCGCAAACGTTGTGGCCGCAGGCGCATCATTATGGGCGTTGGCTGGCGAGTTTGCCCTTTGTGGTGATGGTGGCGGTGACGGGTTCATTGGCGG
Organism: Chloroflexota bacterium; assembly: GCA_020049115.1. GTDB lineage: Bacteria > Chloroflexota > Anaerolineae > 4572-78 > J111 > JAIFLK01. The sequence continues at coordinate 7,268 of JAIFLK010000183.1, forward strand.
TCAATAATCCACGTTCCAGTCAAGATGATATTGACTATCTCATTGTGACGCGGCCAGGGCGATTATGGCTGTGTCGGGCGTGGATAATTATGTGGGTGCGTTATGGGCGTTGTCGGGGCGTGGAACTTTGCCCTAACTACATTCTAACGGAAAATGTCTTACATTTTACTGACCATAATTTATATGCGGCGCGGGAATTATTGCAAATGGTGCCGCTATATGGGCAGTCAACCTATCAAACCATGCGCGCCCTCAATCATTGGGCGGTTAATTTTCTTCCACATGGGCAAAAACTTAACCTTGACCAGCTGAGTGACCAATTATCACCGACCCAACAATGGAGCAAACAATGGGGCGAATTTGCGTTAGGAGGCGGTTTGGGGAATTTCATTGAAAAAATATTGCAAAAAATTCAAATCAGCAAACACACGCGTCTCGCCGCCAAATATGGGGCTACCGATAAAGTGACCTTCACCACCGATGAATGTAAAGGGCATTATAACAGTCATGGTAATAAAACCATGCAAATTTATCAGCAACATTTGCAAGATTATCATAATGAGAACGGGATTACCAGAAAAAACGGCTAATACTTGTTTAATCCGTTCATTCTGGAAATCCTGTTCTTACACTTCTCATGAGCCAAATTCTTATCGGACAATCCTATTATCTGCGTTTTGACCCCAAATTATGGGCGGCCATGCAGCCCTATCCGCCGTTGGGCAGCCTCTACGCCGCCGCATATATCCGACAGCAGGGCTATGAGGTGGCCTTATTTGATGCCATGTTAGCTGAATCCGAGGCCGAATGGGAGGCTGCGTTAGTACGTCATCAGCCTGAATATGCGGTTTTGTATGAAGACAGTTTCAATTATTTAAGCAAAATGTGCCTCTTACGGATGCGGGAAGCGGCCTTCACAATGGCGGCGGCGGCCAAAGCGCGCGGTTGCACCGTGATAGTTTCTGGCTCTGATGCCACTGACCATGCCGCAAGTTATTTTGAGCATGGCGTAGATTTTATCTTGATTGGCGAAGGTGAAATAACCCTGAGCGAATTGTTAGGCCAACTCACGGGGCGCGCTCCTAAACCGTTAGCCACGATTCAGGGGTTGGCTTATCCCGCCACGAAAACCGCCCCCCGTGCCTTTGAGCGTGAACTTGACCAGTTCCCTTTTCCCGCCTGGGATTTGGTGGATATTCCCCATTATCAAGCCATCTGGCGAGAACGACATGGCTATTATTCCATGAATATGGTCACGACGCGGGGTTGTCCTTATCGTTGCAATTGGTGCGCCAAACCGATTTATGGTCGTCGTTATAATAGCCGCAGCCCTGAGAATGTGGTGGCGGAGATGAAGTGGCTTAAGGATAATTTCCAACCCGACCACATCTGGTTTGCGGATGATATTTTTGGCCTCAAACCTGGTTGGATTGAGCAATTTAGCCAGTTAGCCGAGGCGCAAGCTGCGGTCATTCCTTTCAAATGTTTACAACGGGTTGATTTAGTGACGGAGCAGGTAGCGGCGGCTTTGGCTAAAGCGAAATGTCAGATAATTTGGGTGGGGGCGGAGTCGGGGTCGCAAAAAATTTTGGAGGCCATGGATAAAGATACCCAAGTGGAGCAAATTTATTTGGCTTGTGAGCGACTTCATCGGCATGGGGTCAAAATTGGCTTTTTCTTACAATTTGGTTATCTCGGCGAAACCTGGGAGGATATTCAATTGACACTGAAAATGGTGCGGGAATGTCAGCCTGATGATATTGGTATTTCGGTTTCTTACCCCTTGCCTGGCACGAAATTTTATGACAAGGTCAAGCAAGAGTTGGGCGATAAAACCAATTGGCAGGACTCCAGCGATTTGGAAATGCTCTATCATGGCCCTTTTGTGACGGAGTTTTACCGTGAATTGCATAAACGGGTGCATTATGAGTATCGGGCGCGTAAGGCGTGGCAACAATTAAAATATAATTTGCAACAACCGACTCAATTGCGGTTAGGCCAAGTGCGTCAAACCATTGCCATTCCCCTTAATTTAGTCCGTTTAGTCCATTCTATGGTCAAATTAAAGCGGTTGGCGCAGGCGGTTTAATCATCAGCATAAATTCTGGAGTCCAAATCTTTAGATTTGTTAGATTTGATTGTCAAATCTAAAGATTTGGACTCCAGTTTCTGGTCTCTCGCAGTAGGTGTAATTTTAATCTTGGAGCTTACTCTTCCGCCTCACCAACTGCCTCCACCAACATGCGGAAATAATCTAATTGTTCCGCCACCGCCTCCTTGCCCGTCCCGCCATGGCTAGTGCGGCGGTCAGCGGCACGGTTAAAGGTGAGCATTTTATGTAAATCGCTCTCAAAGAGGTCGCTAAATTGGCGATAGAAACCTAACGGAATGGTGTTAAGCGGTTGGTCTAGGGCTATGGCTTGCTGCACAATTTGCCCCACCACATGATGCGCCTGACGGAAGGGCAACCCTTTCTTTGCCAAATAATCCGCCAATTCAGTGGCTAACATGGTGCTGTCCATTTTGTCATAAATTTTAGCAGTCTTGACGGTCATGGTTTCAATGACTCCCGCCGTAATTTGTAAGGTCATGGTCAGCGTATCCACCGTATCAAATAACGGCTCTTTATCCTCTTGCATGTCCTTATTGTAAGTGGACGGCAACCCCTTCATAGTCGTAAACATGCCCGTCAGCGCGCCCACAATCCGCCCCGTTTTGCCCCGCACCAACTCCATCGAGTCAGGGTTTTTCTTCTGCGGCATCAAACTTGACCCCGTTGAGTAGGCATCAGCCAATTCAATAAAACCAAATTCTTGGCTACTGTAGATAATCATATCCTCTGCCAAACGGCTCAAGTGCATCTGCGTGATGGCCGCCCAACTGAGAAACTCTAACAAATAATCACGGTCGCCCACCGCGTCCAAACTGTTCGCCGAGAAGGTCGCAAAGCCAAGTTCATCGGCCAGCAATTGGCGGTCAATGCCCAACGGATTGCCCGACAATGCCCCACTACCCAACGGCAACACATCAACCCGTAAGGTTAAATCATCGAGCCGTTCTTTATCTCGCTGTAACATCCAGCCAAAACTTAATAACCAATGGCTTAAGCGGATGGGTTGCGCCTGTTGCAGGTGGGTGTAACCTGGCATAATAACCTCTAAATGGGCTTCGGCTTGAGCTAAAATAGCCTGTTGCAGATGCACTAGATGATGGCGAAGTTTTACAATTTGCCACTTGAGCCAAAGCCGCGTATCCGTTGCCACTTGGTCATTGCGTGACCGCCCTGTGTGCAATTTCCCGCCCACCTCACCAATTATTTCGGTCAAACGGCGTTCAACGGCGGTATGAATATCCTCATCACCCGCCTTAAGTTCAAAGGTATCGGCAGCAAACTCGGCATGAACCGCCGCCAATCCCCGTTGAATCATCTCATGCTCGGCCTCAGAGATAATCCCTGCGGCCACCAATCCTTTCGCGTAGGCCACACTGCCCGCGATGTCTGATTCCCATAAACGTACATCAAAATAAATACTGTCCTGAAATTGTCGCATCAGGGCATCGGTTGCGCCGCTAAAACGGCCTGTCCAAAGTTGAGTCATGGTTTATATCCTGGTTATCAATCGGAGTCCAAATCTTTAGATTTGTTAGAGGCAAATCTAAAGATTTGGACTCCACAAAATCAACCCCCAATAAAAAAAAGAGGTTAAAGCTATTATATGGCTTTAACCTCTTTTGGCGAATAGGCGAGAGGGCGAATAAGTAAAATTGGGAATTATTGTAATTATTCGTTCATTTGTTGTGGTAGCTGTTGTTCAAAATCAGGCCAATTTTGCGCCTCAAACGCAATATCAAGGGTTTGTCGTAATTGAGCTAAAGTTAAGCCTTGTAAACGCGCTGCCACGTCAGGGGGAATTTCGCCAAAAAGACGGGGTAGGGTTCGCAAGAGTAACGCTAAAGCCTCTTGACGCGCGCCCTCCTCACGTCCTTTCTCTAGTCCTTTCTCTAGTCCTTTCTCTAGTCCTTCTTCTAGTCCTTCCTCACGTCCTTGTTCTAGTCCTTTCTCTAAACCTTCTTCTCGGCCTTTCTCTAATCCTTGTTCACGGGCTTGTTGTTGCCCTTGACGGTAGATTTTTTGTACGATAGG
>JAIFLK010000241.1 GCA_020049115.1 Chloroflexota bacterium
AAGCCCTCGCCAACGCCCTCAGCCAAGCGGGGCTGCCCACCGTCATCTACCCCGATTGTCATACCATGAAATGGTCAAAACTCCTGCTCAATATTATCAATAACGCCACCGCCGCCATTTTAGATGAACCCCCCGCCCAAATTATCGCCCGCCCCGAATTATTTAACCTTGAAATTGCTGCCCTGCGTGAAGCCTACCAAGTCATGCGCGCCCTCGGCCTCCGCCCCGTTAAATTGCCTGGCTACCCCACCCAATGGCTAGGCCGTTTACTCGCCACCACCTGGCTACATATGGGAATTGTTAGAGCCATCATGCGCCCCTTCATGGTTAGTGGGCGCGGCAATAAAATGCCCTCCCTCCACCTTGATTTAGCCGCAGGTCGCCGCACCTCTGAAATAATGTTCCTTAATGGGGCAATTGTCCAAGCAGGTCGCAAGGTGGGTATCGCCACGCCCGTTAATCAAGCCCTCACCACCATCTTAAGCGGCATTGTCTCTGGAGAATTAAAGTGGGCCGATTATCAGCATCAACCCAACAAATTATTGGCGGCGGTGCGGGCTAAGACTACAACGGATTAGCGAAAAAATCCGTTCCTTTCTTAATCCGTTGTCGTGTTGCAAGCCTGCCCATGCCTAAACATCTCCTTTATCTTTACATTGCACTTACCTGGTTTATCATCATGGCTGCCCCCGCCCTGGCCCAAAATCCACCGCCATGCCAGCTAGAAGATGGGGCAAAATGTCCCTATACTGCCCCTAATCATGTGCCAAATGACCGCCCCTACCCCCGCCTTTACCCCGACATGGCCGCCCGCCAAGTCCCCACTTACACCCTCATCTCCATCACCTTTGACCAACCGCTAAACCCTGATAGTATTTTTGGGCTGACCACCCATGACCAGCCCATAACAGGCACAATTCATTATAATTCTGCCAGCCACATGATGATTTTTCAGCCGAGTCAGCCCCTTGAAATGAACACCATTTATACCGCCACCTTCACCCCCTTCATTACATGGTCATTCACTACCGTTAGCTTGCCAGACATCAAAGCCGCAACCTTAGCGGAAAGCATGCAGATTTATTTCGGTGATTTACATAACCATACCAGCTACTCTGACGGCGTTGGCACTCCCGCCGACGCGTACTTATCGGCAAAAGCCAATGGCTTAGATTTCTTAGCTGTCACCGACCATGATTTCATGCTGACCGAAACGGAGTGGCAAACTATATTACAATCTGCCCAAGCCGCCTCGGTCAATGGTCAATTTATCGGCTTACGCGGCTTTGAGTTCACCCATGATGACGGTCATTTGAACGTCTTTGATACAACAAATTACGTTCAATTTGATGACCCGCGTTATGACACCTTAAGCGAATTTTACAATTGGCTTCTCAGCCAACCAACAGCCATCGCCCAATTTAATCATCCGCAACGCGGCTTTAATTTTAACAACTTCAGTTACAACCGTGCCGCCGACCACCGCATCTTTCTACGCGAACTCACGACCCCTGAGCAATTTTTCCTCAGTTTGACTAATGGCTGGCATGTCGGCAATTTGATGAACTCGGACACGCACCAAGCTACTTGGGGCTGCTGTCCCTTAATGGGCGTGATTGCCCCCAATCTTACTCAAGCGGACATTTTAGCCGCATTGCGGGCGCGACGCACCTTTTTTGTCTCACCGAGTGACCGTAATTTTACCGTTGTCTTACAAATCAATAACGTCTGGATGGGCGGGGCATTAGATAATCCCTCCACGTTACATGTGACCGTAACAGCACATGACCCTGACCCCAATAACCGTGACCTCACCCTTACGCTCTATGAAAATGACCAACCTATTGCCCAAACGGTGCTGCCAAGTTCCACCGATTATGAATGGAAATTTGACGTAGCCGCTAAAATTGGGCATTATTATTTCGCAGCCGCGTCCAAGTCAACTTGGTCAACTTATCCCGCCTATAGTAGCCCCATTTGGGTAGCTCATCGGCCTATTGCCATACCCGAAGCCCCATTGACGGCCTGGGGGGGCGAGTTGGTCAAGTTAGATGGTCGCCGCAGCACCGATGAGGACGGCGAGGCGTTGATGTATCAATGGCAACAAGTTGGCGGCACAACGGTTACGCTCCTAGGCGCGGAGACGGGTCAACCCACGTTTATCGCCCCCCAGATTAATAGTTTAACCCAATCCGTCACCTTTGAATTGACGGTGTTTGACCCTAGCGGATTGTCAGCCACGAAAACTATTAGCCTAGCCATTTTGAGTGAGCAACCCTTACTAAATATAACTCTCAGCGGCCCCATGACCACCCCGCCAAATCAGCCGATAACCTACACCCTGACCTTACAAAATAACGGCCTGACCGAAGCCCGTAACGTGGTGATAACTAATACCTTGCCGCAGGGCGCAACCTATCTCAACGGGGGCGTATTGTTAGACCAGAAAACCGTGCAATGGACAATACCAACGTTAGCGGCTCATGGTGGCTTAATACAAGTCACTTTTGCGGTCACGGCCAGCCAGCCGATTATTAATGATACTTATGGGGTGCGGTGTAATAATTGCGCTCCCGTTGTGGGGCGCGTGGTTATCGTGACCAATGGACATCAGATTCATTTGCCCATGGTCGAATCGACCAAGTTACATGAATCAACCCATGAATAATAAATTACAAATTAATTCCACCTGTAAATAATTGGGGGATTAATCAAGGAGTCCGCAATCCTTTGCGGGCTGTCCGCAAATAATTGCGGACTCCTACAAGCCATCACCTAAAAATTTACAGGTGGAATTAATTTGTTTTTAATTCGTGAAATTCGTTTAATTCGTTGCAAAAAAGCTTTTTGGAGGCATAACCATGGAAGAGCGAATTATTGATTTTGTGTCAGGACTACGGGCCGCGGGGGTGCGAATCTCGGTGGCGGAGAGTAAAGATGCCTTTGATGCCATTATTTGCATGGGCGTGTTAAATCAAGGTGATTTTCGTAATCTATTGCGCGCCACGCTCATCAAAGAGGCTAAAGATGCGCCGATTTTTGACCAAATGTTTCCCCTTTATTTTGGCAATGATGCCCCGCCCTTGCTTAATCTCATGGAAGATTTATCGCCAGAGGAACAGGAGTTGCTCAAGCAAGCCCTGCGCGCCTTGTTAGAGCAACTGCAACAAAATCAGCCTGGGCAACAAGGACAGCCGCAAAAAGGCATGGGGTCGCCGCAGAGCATGTTGAACAATCTCCTGCAATTATTACAATGGCTCATGCAAGGGCAAAACCCCAGTGACCAACAAATGAATGAGCTAGGCCAACAAGCGGGTCTGCCCGAAGCCAACCGCCCACACCACCAACGCTGGATGGAACAACGGATGATGCGCCAAATGGGAATGCAAATGCTGGAGCAACTCCTGAAAGAGTTGGCCGAAAAGCTGGCGGCGATGGGCATGAGTCAGGCGGCGATTGACGAACTCATGGAGGGCATGCAACAAAATCGCGAGGCGTTAGCAGAACAAATTGCTAACCATGTCGGCGAGTCGATTGCCCGCCAACGGGCCGAGGAACAGCAAGAATCACGAGGCGAAACGGTAGATTTAATGGACCGTCCCTTTAAGTATCTGAATGAAGATGAAGAGGATTTGTTACGGGAAGAGGTGCGCCGTTTGGCCGCGCAATTGCGGAGTCGGGCTGCCCTACGCCGTAAACGCGCCAGCACGGGAACATTGGATACGAAGAAAACCTTACGGGCAAATTTGCGTTATGGCGGCGTGCCACTAGAACTTAAATATAAAAATCATCGCCTGAAGCCCAAATTGCTATTGGTGTGTGATGTTTCCACCAGCATGCGCTCGGTGGTGTCATTTTTATTACGGATGATTTACGATTTGCAAGACCAAGTGGGGACGGCTTATACCTTTGCTTTTATTAGCGACTTGCACAATATTACGCAAGATTTTGCCGAACATACGCCTGATGTAGCCTTAGAAATTGTCCTCACGCGGCTGCGCCCTGGCCACTATAACACCGATTTGGGCAATAGTTTGAACACGTTGATGCGTGACCATGCTTCAACAGTTGACCACCGCACCACCGTTATTTTTGTGGGTGATGGCCGTAATAATTATAACAATCCCCGACTGGACATCATGGAGCAGATTCAACGACGCAGTAAACGAGTGGTTTGGTTTAACCCTGAGCCACCGCATCAATGGGGAACGGGCGATAGTGACATGCCCGCTTATCTGCCGTTTGCCGCCGCAGTACATCGAGTTAGTAATATGACTGAGTTGACTCAGGCCGTAGACAAGTTGTTTACGTAATATTAAAGCATTTTTATTAAGCCCTTATAAGGTTTGAAACCTTATAAGGGCTGTGACTCTACGTAATGGAACTATTACAACCACCTAAAATTGATGAGTTATCACCCTGCCCTTACCTGCCAGGACGTGACAAACAATTTCGTTATTTTTTTGCCAAAGAGTTAGCCGCAGACGAACTGGCCTATTTATTGGCTCATGGCTGGCGAAAATTTGGCCCCTATTATTTCCGCCCCAATTGTCCCGCCTGCCAACAATGCGTGCCATTGCGGGTCTTGGTAGATGAGTTCAAGCCGTCCAAAAGTCAGCGCAAAAATCTGCGGCAAAATGAGGCGATTGAGGTTAAATTTGGCCCGTTGGCCTTTAGTGAGCGTGCCTATCAAATTTACCAAAATCATTCCGAAACCCGCTTTACGCGTCAGGGCAGCGATTTGGATGGTTTTTTGTTCAATTTTTATAGCCCCTCATGCCCTAGCCTGCAATCGGAATTTTATTTGGACGGTCAGCTCATTGCCATTGGCTATTTAGACCAGGGGATAGATTGCTTAAGCAGTGTTTATTTTGTGTACGATACAGCTTACACCCAAATGGGTTTAGGCACATTCAGCATCTTACAAGAAATTGCTTATACGCGGCAGTTGGGGTTGCCTTATTATTATCTGGGCTATTATGTGCAAGAGTGCCGCAGCATGGCCTATAAAAATAACTTTAGGCCGCGTCAACATTACGACTGGGAGAGCCAGATATGGCGGTTAGTAGAAGATTAGACTCAATTGCCAAAGTAGGTTAAAATAAAGATAATATCACTTAAGTTTTATGAGGGAGGATTATGATGGCCGAAGACATTATTAATGATGAAGAAATTATCAACGATGACGCGATTATGGTGACGATTCACCGCCACAATCGCACCATGGTTTTTCCCGTCAATGAACGGGATAAATTACGAGAATTACTCAAAGAGCGCATTTGGTGGGACCGCCGCAGCAATCGTTGGGCGGGCCGAGGCGATGTGGAAGAGCTAAAAACGATTTTAGAGGAACAAGGTTATACGGTGAAGCTCACTGGGCCGCGTTAATTGTGCCATGAATGAAAAAATGGGCGGTGTGGTACGCGACACACAGCCCATTTTTTATCTATACTCAGTATATCAAGATGTACACCCTCACCCCTGCCCTCTCCCAAAGGGCGAGGGAGTATCTTGTCTCCCCTCGCCCTTTGGGAGAGGGGTGAGGGTGATTTAGTTATTGCGCCCAAATCTTGATATACTGATACTGTGTTTCATTTGAGACTTACACATTGATGATGATCTGTAGGAGTCCGCAATCCTTTGCGGACAGCCCGCAAATAATTGCGGACTCCTGCGCCAAAAGTGTCATTTTCATTTGGGATGCAGTATCAGTATATCAAGATTTAGCCCCCTCACCCCAGCCCTCTCCCAAAGGGAGAGGGAGTATCTTGTCTCCCCCTCGCCCTTTGGGAGAGGGGCGGGGGTGAGGGGAATTTAGTTGTTGCACCCAAATCTTGATATACTGAGTATAGCAATACTGGAGCAACAAAGCGATTAGCTTTGTCTGTCAAAGCGTTGCTTTGACGCTCCTGCTCAATAACCCATGCTCAATTTTACAACTTTAACGAAGCGCGATACAATTAGGATATTTCAGTTGGTTACACCAGTCGTTAGCCAATAAAGCAGGATTGAATCATGCCTCCTCATAAAAATACCCAAACTCCTCCCGTTTTATTACCAGGTAATACAGTCTTACGCTGTGTGACTGGTCCAGAACAGGGTCAGCAATTGCCCGTGACCAAAAGCCCTTTTATTTTTGGCCGCGGGAATGAGTGTGATGTTATTATTGCGACCAGTTTAGTTTCACGCCAACACGCGGTCTTGACATATGAGCAAGGTCATTATGTGTTATATGACCAAAATAGTACGAATGGCACTTGGGTCAATGGACAACGAATATTACAACATGTGGTTAAAAACCTAGACCGCGTTCAAATTGGCCCCAATGTTTATGTATTGCAACAACCCCCGCAAACAAACTCCCCACGCACACCTCCTCCTGGCCCCATGGGCCAAAAACAAACGGCTTTGGTCGCGGGAATCCCCACCCAGACCCTAGAGGATTACGAGTTATTCGATAAATGGGAGGGCGGCATGGCGATGGTTTATAAGGCTCGTTCCCGCAAAACGGGGCAATGGGTCGCCGTCAAAATCTTGCGCTCCCAAGATCCATACGTGAAAGATAAATTTATTAAAGAAATTGAAGTGGGTCAGAACTTACGTCACCCTAATATCGTCCAAGTATTAAGCGGCGCGCAAACTCAGGGGCAATGGTACATGGTGATGGAATTTATGACGGGTGGGACGCTGGCGGATAAGCTGAACCCTAAGCAACTCCTGCCCTTAGATACGGCGGTGCATATTATTGGACAAATGTGCGACGCATTGTTATACGCGCACCAACGGGGGGTGTATCACCGCGATATTAAGCCCGCGAACATTTTATTTAATGCTGACGACACCGCCAAACTAGGTGATTTTGGCATTGCACGCCTGGCACAAGCCGTCACCATGACGGTGCAAGGAGCGATTCTCGGTACACCGAAATATATGTCTACGGAACAGGCGCAGGGGGTGAAAGTTGACCATCGGGCTGATTTATATTCGTTGGGAGTGGTATTATATCAATTATTGACGGGCGTTTTACCCTTTGAGGGCAAAGATGCTTTAGCCCTCATTGGCGCGCATATTACTCAAACGCCCCGTCCGCCCCGCCAACTTAACCCGCAAATTCCTGTGGCTCTGGAGCAGGCCGTGCTGAAAGCTCTGGCGAAAAATCCCGACCAACGGTTTCAAACGGCGGCTGAAATGGCTCAAGCTCTGGGTTATCCTAGCAAGCGTCACCGCACCAGTAGCCGTTTAACCTCGCCAGGGCTATCGCTGTTGACCTCAACCCAATTGACCATTTTATTGCCGCGCCAAAATTGGATTTTAGGCCGAGATAATATTGATACTGAGGACACCGAGATTTCGCGGCAACATGCCAAAATTATCTACCGTGAGGGGCGATGGTGGCTAGAGGATAATGGGTCAACTAATGGAACTTACCTTAATGGGCGACGTATTTTTGAGCCAATACTGTTGCAACCTAACGATGAGATTCGCTTGGGCGGGACTTTTTTCAAGGTGATGGCGGAGTAGGAACATGGAGTCCAAATCTTTAGATTTGACGGTCAAATCTGAAGATTTGGACTCCGTAAGCAAAAGTCCTCATAGAAATTGGTCAGTCCAGTCAATCGCAAGTAAAATTGAGAATTATGAGCCAATATACCTTTGCTGAAGCGAGTACCATCATAGAAGAGGCTGACCTGCCGCCTGGTGAAGCCACTGAAATTTTAGATACCGCGCAGCCAACCGCACGGGGCCTGGGCTGGCTGGTTATTGTGGCGGGGCCAAATAAAAATGGCCTTTATCCTTTGGCTGAGGGTGAAACATTGGTCGGGCGCGCCTTTGATTGTCAGATAGAATTAGTTGATAAATCCGTTTCACGGCACCATGCCACCCTTCACAGCATCATCTCGCCACAAATCGGGTATTGTTTTGTTATCACTGACCTTCAATCGGCGAATGGTACGCTAGTGAATGGTCAGCCGATTACCAGCCAATTGTTAGAAGATGAAGATTATATTCAAATAGGTCGCTTTGACTTAGTTTTTAAGCAACTGTTATTAAAAAATAAACCTAGCTAGTCAATAAGACAATAATGGAGTCCAAATCTTTAGATTTGGCGGTCAAATCTAAAGATTTGGACTCCGTAGACCAAAGTCATAATGACGGATAACTCCACACATGATACGTAAATTATTGAAGGGATTATGTTTGTTAATATTTAGTTATCTCATGGTGAGCCTAGCTCCACCTAGCCAAGCACAAGGAGGTAATCCCACCCTAATCATTGAAGGGGCAACGGACACCTCCACCTTTCCTGATATTAAAGTGGTGGTCTCAGTGGTCAATACGGGACGCGCCCCGATACAAGGGTTGGCCTTGAAAGATTTTGAAGTATTGGAAGATAAACAGCCTTTAGCCGCGCCAACGGTGGATACTGAAACTCCCTCAGAGCAGCCGATTGCGGTGGCGTTGGTGTTAGATTTAAGCGGCAGCGCGCCGTTAGAAAATGTTAAGGAAGCAGCCAAGCAGTTTCTCACCTCGTTGCGCCCACAAGACCGCGCGGCCTTAATTGGTTTTAATACCCAACTGAATATGGATAGTTTTGACCCGTTTAAGGAATCTGATTTTACTGATAATAAGGATTTATTGATTAGTATTATCGATAATTTCGACACGGTGGGCGACTCGGCGGTTTATGAGGCAATATTAAAAGGCGCACTCATCACCACCAGAGAACAAACTACGCGGCGCGCCGTTTTGGTCATGAGTGATGGTAAAGACACCAAAAGCCGCCCCGAAGTTGCCACTGCCGACGCACCCGAAAAAGCGGCGCGTGATGGTAAAATTCCGATATTTACCGTAGGCATTAGTGACCCTAAATTTCCCGCGAATTTAGATTATTTGGCAGCCTTAGCCAGCAAAACGGGTGGGCGGTATCAACTTGCTAGTAGCCCCGATGATTTAGCCCCACTTTTTGAGGGGGTGAGTCAACAATTACGCCAGCAATATGCCTTAACAATCAAGGTCAATTTGCCACCTGACGGTAAAGAACATACGCTGACCTTCCGCGCCAATACCCCTGAAGGACAGGCGACGTTAGATAAACTTATCAGCTACCCCGCCCCGCCAACTATTCCTAAAATTAATAGTTTGCAACAAGAAGTCAATCGTTCACTAGAGCCAGTCCGCAGTGAATTAAAAGGGGTGGTACTATTAGCACCAGCTATCAGTGCCTTAAATCCGATTATTAAAGTTGAATATCAACTTGATGGGCAGTTAATTCAAACGGTCAATACCCAAAAATCGGCGGCAACGGCCCGTTATCATGCCTGGGAATGGCTTTGGGATACCAGCCAAGTGGCGGAGGGGAGTCACGCCTTAACGATTATTGCGTATGATGATAGTAATAATGTGTCACCACCCTTTGAGTCACAAATCCAAATTTCGCGATTGAGTGGGTTAGAAACCGAAACCCCCACGCCTGCGCCCGCTTCCCCCACAGCCGCCACCGTCGCGGCGACGGCCACTGTTGCGGCCGCTGTACCATCTACCGTCGCGGGTATCAGTTCCCAGTTATGGTTAGTTATCGCGGGAACAGGGACATTAATCATTGTGTTATTGATACTCGCGATAGGGTTATTTTTTTGGAACCGCCGCAAAACGGCTGTAGCTGAAATTTATCAGAACATACCGCCAGATAACGCGTGGGGCAATAGTAATACAAACAACCCAACGGGTGGCGTTGGCACGGATTGGCCGCCAATCCAACATGAACGCGAGCCTACGAGTGTAAGCCAACGTTCCAATTTAACGCCCGCACCCCATTGGCAAACCGCCGTTGACCAGCCCACCACACTTGGTGACTATACGAATTTGAGTGATAATGACAAAACGGAAATCCTCATGCAGACCAATCGGCTGCCCACAACGGGGTTATTGCTGGTGCAAGAAAGTGTGGGCAAATTAGCCGCAGGAAAAACCTTTCCTCTCGCCGAGCGCATCAATACCATTGGCCGCTCGGAAAACAATCATATTATGTTAGATGACAATTCGGTCTCACGCCAACATGCCAAAATTGTGTTGGAGGGGGTGGTTTTTAAGGTGGAAGATTTAGGGTCATCGAATAAAGTGAAGGTGAACGGAGAAAAGGTGGAGAGCCAATATCTTAAGGAAAATGACCGCCTGGAGTTTGGGCGGATTAAATTGATTTTTATCATTTTGTCCCGTGAAGAGGAAAAGAAGTGATAATCCCATCCAGACCTCACAGGTTTTTTAAACCTGTGAGGTCTTCCGCAAAATTTATCCACCTGTAAATTTTGAGGGGATATTGATGAAGTCCAAAGCCGTAGGCTTTGTGTAGTGGGTCAAAGCCTACGGCTTTGGACTCCATATCACCCATTTATTTACAGGTGGAAATTTAGCGGGGATTTAGTTATCAGGTGGCTTGAAGTCACCTGATGACTAGACCCCATCACCCGAAAATTTAGCTATTACGAGGTTAAGATGAACATTGAAATGAATGGCCTGTCTAATCAAGGCTCACGCTCCCATAATGAAGATAGCCTATTTTTGCCGCAACAACTCAGCAATGCCGTAATACAGAGCAAGGGTTATTTATTCATTGTCGCCGATGGTGTGGGGGGACATCAAGCGGGCGAAGTTGCCAGCAAAATGGCCGTAGAGGTTATTTCGCAAACTTACTATAGTGACCCTAACCCCGATGTGCGAGGTAGTTTACAAGCGGCGATTGAAAAGGCGAACCAGCATATTTTTCAAGCCGCAAAACGCAATAATGATGACCGCCCGCGCACCATGGCCACTACCGTCGCGGCGGCGGTCATCCGAGGAAATGACTTAACGGCCGCAAATGTGGGTGATAGCCGCGTTTATTTAATTTCTAATGGACGGGTGGAGCAACTCACGAGTGACCATAGCTGGGTCGGTGAGCAGATGAAAGCGGGCATCTTAACGCCTGAACAAGCCAAAAATCACCCGCAAAAAAATGTGGTGACGCGCTCATTGGGACATAAATTGGAAGTTCAGGTTGATGCGTATCCGCCGCGCCCGATTGGGCCAGGCCATACGATTTTGTTATGTAGTGATGGCTTGCCCGCCGTGGTGGACGATAGCGATATTGGGCAAATTGTGAGTCAAAGTCGTTCGCCGCAGGAAATGACCAAGAAATTGGTTGATTTAACCCTAGAACGGGGCGCGCCTGATAATGTGACGACCATTGTGGTTAATTTTGGCGGGCCAGCCGTAGCAGTCGTCGCCGCCGCGCCAACGATTGCGCGCACCATTTCCACCTCCATGGCACAAGTGAGACCCCCCACCCCGCAAAAATCGGGCAAAACCTTACCTGTTTTATTACTGATAGGGGCGGTAGGTTTGGCTATTTTATTATTGGGTGGGATTGGGTTTGATAGGGGCGGTAGGTTTGGCTATTTTATTATTGGGTGGGATTGGGTTAACTCTTTTATGGTTTAATCGGTCAGCAAGCGCGCCTGCCTCCGTCGCCAAAAGTGAGGTCATCATTGAGCCAACAGTAGCTCCTGCGCCCACCGATACGCCCAAGCCCCTGCCTACCCAAGCACCAGCAACGGCCAGTCCGTTAGAAAGTAGCCCGATTATGACACCTACCGAAGTTACGACCACAGTTCCTACTACTAAAGAAACAATAAATCCCCTCACTTTAATTGCTCCCGAAAATGGCGCAACCTTGACTCGCGGGAACAATGCTGACCCTATCACCGTATTACGCTGGTCAGGTTATGAAATTAACCCTGCGAATCAAGAACAATTTATGGTTTCTATTCGTAGTTCCAACGGACAAAATAGTGGCTTGCCCAACCAGGGGATTACCCTAATACCTGAATATTCTGTGCCTGGTAGTTTCCCTGTGGGTCAATACAGTTGGTTGGTGGTGGCGCAAAAGAAAAATGAGGCGGGTAATTTTGAAGAAGTGAGCCGTTCAAGCATTAACTCATTTAGCATTAAAGGCGCAACCTCGACGCAACCTCAGCAGTCTAAGACTGAAACTGAAACCGCCTCCACGCCGAGTTTGCCCAAGCGCACT
>JAIFLK010000170.1 GCA_020049115.1 Chloroflexota bacterium
GCTCATAAACTCTAAATTTAGTGTAACGGTCAACGCGGGTACTACTCGGCGAAATGACCTCCACCACTAAATCAGGCGCGCCCTCAAAATAGGCTATTTCCCCTAACGGCCAGCGTGTGGCCTTCACAAAAAATACATCGGGCTGAATGGGGCGGCTGGTTTCTGATAAATGAACTTCAAAAGGCGCAACGGTTACTTGGCCTAAAGCATGGTCAATGACATAGTTTGCCATACGACGGGCAATTTCCAATACAAGATACTGATGGGTTGAACTAGGGGCGTTAGCCATATATAAAACTCCTTCAATTATTTCGTAACGTTTACCATCATCAGGTAAATTAAGGTAATCCTGATAGCTCCATTGGCGCGGTGGTGGTGGGGCGACTCGCGCAGTAGAAGGTGCAGGCATGGTTAAAATAGCAGTAGTCATCATCATTCCTCTATGGTGAAGTCTAAATTCGCCACCTGTAAGGTCAGCCATTATAAGGTTTTTAACCTTATAATGGCTTAAATCCCAGGAGGAAAATTTGGACGCTCATCTTATGCTAATTTACGGACATATTCTGTCATGGTCATAAATTCCACGTCAGGAAATGAAGCCATATAACTGAACAATTGTTGGGTATACCCTAATAAATCACTAGGAGCAGTGCGATAGAGCAACATGCGGAGGCGCAACCCGTGCGCGCGAATGTAGGTCGGGGTAAAAAATTGCGGTTTGAGTTGGGCGCGCCAATTGACCCCCTGCTTATTCTTTTTTAACGATGGCACAAATTCAACGGGGTGCGCCAAATAGACAATCGGTTTACCCGTGCGCTTGGCCTCTTCATAAAGCAAGCTAAACATGGTTTGCATGGGTTTAAGGCCAACGACTTGCATGGTGGAGGAAATGAAGGGCAAGCCCGCCGCCGAGACGGGAATTTGCCATAACGGTAAATTGCCTTTTTTATAGGCATTGTTAGGGTGCGGATGATAAGGCAGACGCGGCGCAGTGAGCCAGCCCGTATTAACCAAATTGGAGCTAATTAAATCCATGCGCTGCGAGCAAACGGTGCTATCGGACAGATAGCCCAGCTCGCTTAACAAACGTTGCGTGGTGCCAGAGGTTTTAACGCGGGGGCTACGAAAGGCTTGCAATTTGACCCCTGACATGGTTTCTAAATATTCGGTTGCCATGTGCAGATATAAGGCTTGCTGGGCAGCGGACATATTATCGTAATTTTCCTCCACGCCATGCGTCCAGCCATGACAACCCACTTCATGCCCTTGCGCCTGGAGGGTCGCCCAATCATGACGATAAATAGCGGATGCTTGCGCCGTAACATAAAAGGTGGCGCGAATCTGTTGCTCATGGCAAAGCTGCATGGCGGTTTGCAAAGCCCAACGGCGGCGTTCCAACGGCAGCCATAAATCGGGGTCAACGTCCCAAGTGATGAGGATAGGTATGGTCATGGGTGAGTCAGGAGAAATGTAAGGAGTGCAAACCTTTAGGTTTGCTTATTTATAATGTGGCAAACCTGAAGGTTTGCACTCCCAAAATAGGTTGTTGAAAGTATAAAGGAAAGAAGGGTGACTGTCAATGAATATTAATGAAACCAGCCTTTATAAGGTTTGAAACCTTATAAAGGCTAAGATTCGAACTGTTACGGTTGCAAAGCCAAGAGTTGCTGCCCCAGTGCATCGAGGCGCGCCCCGTCTTCGGGAGAAAAAGCAGTGTTTGGCCCCCAACCATAGAATTTAAGCCAGCCGCCCCAACTGGTGGTGGTTACATCAACGCTGTTATATTGCGTTAGCCAGGGCGTAAGCAAGGCCAGCATTTCGGCGGGCAGGGTTATATTGCGTTAGCCAGGGCGTAAGCAAGGCCAGCATTTCGGCGGGCAGGGTTTTATCAAACGGCGCGCCATTTTTCGTTATAAAAACACGCCATTGATTTTGCGGTTGGCGGTCAAGTTGTATTAAGGTATTATTACTATCTCCTAACGTCAAGAAAATACGCTGGCGGTCGCGTAATATTTGGGGTGGATTGACTAAGGCCATCTGTTTGTAATCTTGCGACACATGATAAGTGACGACTAAATCATTAACCAATGTTACATGTTGCACTTGCACTCGCCACCCCTGAATTGTGCCGTTACAACCTGAGCGCGGAAAATCGCGACAGTTATCCAGTGTAATATTTTCGCTGTTGATGAGTGGCGTATATTGATAAAAACGATTTCCCGTAACCAACATGCGGCTAGATAAATCCCCCGCGGCAATTTGCTCTAATGGGCTAGGCGGGTGGTTTGTCCAGGTAACGGGTGTGGGTGATCCCCCGCGGCAATTTGCTCTAATGGGCTAGGCGGGTGGTTTGTCCAGGTAACGGGTGTGGGTGAGGCCGTTGGCACAATGGCGGGGCGGGACTCCGCGCCCAAATAAACAAATTTGACCGCGTCGGCAATGATGTTGCCTTGAAAACCACCATTAACCGTAACAAAATTGGACTCACCTGGCTGAAAGAAATATTGCCCCAAGCTATGCCATTGACCCGCCAACTCTTGGTAATTAACCGTTACTTTTTGGTCACCCAACGCACTACGGATGATAAATTGCGCCTCCGTTGATTGGTCATGATTGGGGTCGCCGCACCACCAAGCGAACACTTCATACATGCCCGCCGCCGTTAAATTCGGTTGCCAATAGGCATTATTGCCTGAGCCACGCGGGGCCCAGTCGCAATTGCCTTGATAACTCTGCCCGCCATCGCCATTATACCACACGCCCGTTTTTTGAAACTCAGGCGAATTATTATCAATAATAAATTCTTGCCCAACGGGTAAAGAGGCACTTGGCGCGCTATTATTAGCAATCGGTGGCGGCGGAATGGGTGTAGGTGAGGTGGGCATAATCGTTGTGGTAAGGGTGGGCGTGGCAGCCATAACCTCGCCGCCACTTGAAACCACCCCAATGGGCGTGGGGCGAATGGGCGTGGGTGATGGCAACACGTCCTTAGCGGCGGAGAGTGCTGTTGGCGTAGGGCCGGGAATTAAGGTGGCAAGCGGCGTAACGGGCAAGGCCACAGGCGCAGGCTTAATCTCCAGCGCCATCACCGCTGATAACCAAACGAACTGTTCGGTGGTGTAGGCTTTGACCTGAATGGCATATCGCCCTGGCGCGTTTGGCTGCCATGATTGGCTGACCACAAAGGGTTGGTTCGCTAATGGTAAGGGGTTGGCATCTGCCCGCACGAGTTGTTCATTAACCCATAATTCCACCCGTTGCACCCCCTGACTGCCAACTGAGCGCGATTGAATTTCAATGGCACTGCCAAGATTAAAGGCTTGCCCCACCAATGGCTTAAATATATTCACACTGCCACTCATTTCACTCGCCACAGGTTTGGGTGGCGGGGCATAACGACAGGCCGCGCTCCCTGTGAAGATGATTAGCACGCTGATTATTGTAACAATTTGTCTCATTATTCCGCCCTTCATGTTCGTTTGCACCATTCTCCCTTTGCGTCTACAATTCATAGAAATATAAACCAACTACTTTATACTGCGTTTCATTCGAGACTTACACATTGATGATGACCTATAGGAGTCCGCAATCCTTTGCGGACAGCCCGCAAATAATTGCGGACTCCTGCGCCAAAAGTGTCATTTTCATTTGAAACGCAGTATAGCAACGAATTACCCGAATTTTACGAATTAAGTCAGCCATTATAAGGTTTTTAACCTTATAATGGCTTAAAATTGTTTTTTAATTCGTTTAATTCGTTTAATTTGTTGCTAAGTTTTTAACCAAATGAGCTACCGCCCAAAAATTCGTAATATCAATATCCAACCCACCACCCATGAAGGTCAGCCTGTTTTTATTATGTACGATTCGTTACGGCTGACTGAGGCCATGATTGCCCTACCGCAATTTTTAGGGCCAGTTGTTTTGCTATGTGACGGTCAACACACCATCAGCGAAATGGACACATTACTTAAAAGTGAATACGGTTTAGATTTACCGCATGGTACAATAGAGCAGGTACTAGAGCAATTTGAGACCGCGTTACTATTAGAAGGCGGTCATTTTGAGCAAACCTGCCAGCAACTCATGGCCGATTATCACGCCGCGCCCTTTCGTCAGCCCGCGTTAGCTGGCGGCTCATATCCCACTGAGCCACACGCCTTGCAGCGATTATTACAAAATTATATCGCTAAGGTTGACCCTATCACGCCGCTATCCGCCAATTGTCGGGCGATTATCAGCCCGCACATTGACTACCCGCGCGGTGGGCATGTCTACGCGCGGGTGTGGGCGGGGGCGGCGGAGATGGTCAAACAGGCCGAGTTGGTCATCATTTTGGCGACTGACCATAACGGCGGTCTTGGCAAACTCACCTTAACAGAGCAAAATTACGCTTCGCCGTTAGGCGTTTTGCCCACCGATAAAGCCCTCGTCAAGCAATTAGCAAACATTTTGGGGCCAGCCGCCGCATATAGCGAAGAGTTACATCATCTGAACGAATGGTCAATTGAGTTAGTGTTCGTTTGGTTACAATATATTCGCCAATTGCACAACCCCGCGCCCATGCCGATTGTGCCAATTTTATGCGGCAGTTTTCACCATTACATGTTAGGTCGCGCCGACATTACTCAAGCTGACTATTTGCCGCCCTTCATCGAATTGCTACAAAAAGAAATGCGTCAACGCCGCACCCTGATTGTGGCTTCGGGGGATTTGGCGCACCTGGGGCCAGTGTTTGATGGGCCACCCCTCAGCGCGACTGACCATGCTCAGATGAAGCTAGATGACGAAATTTTAACCCGTACCATTGCTCAAGGCAATGCCAATCAATTTTTCGAGTTGATGAAAGCAGGGCAATATCAACGGAATGTCTGCGGGTTATCGCCCTTTTACCTCACCCTTCGCCTGCTAGAGCAGAGTCAAGGTCATGTATTAAGCTATGACCGTTGCCCCGCCGATAACGAAAACAGCTCCTACGTTTCCGTTGGTGGCCTGATTTTGGAATAGAACGCGGATACACGCGGATACACGCGGATTTTTCTTTTGTTTTTATCCGCGTAAATCCGCGTGTATCCGCGTCCTAAGAACTTTTGATTCATAGAACGATTCTCTTCTGCAAACC
The DNA here is from genome assembly GCA_020049115.1 of Chloroflexota bacterium. GTDB lineage: Bacteria > Chloroflexota > Anaerolineae > 4572-78 > J111 > JAIFLK01. The sequence continues at coordinate 5,123 of JAIFLK010000170.1, forward strand.
TTACAATGTGATGACCTGCTTCACTGACCCCGAAGGACGAGCAACCCTGGCCGATTACATCAAAATTACGCCTGAAGTCTACCCCGCAGGCCGCTTGGATTATGAC
>JAIFLK010000160.1 GCA_020049115.1 Chloroflexota bacterium
CAGGGCTTGTCCCTGCCCACAATGGGGGCAAGCACAAGGCATTGCCCCTACAAAATGTCAACGATTTTTTAATCGGTATAAACTCTAATTTAGTAGGACTTACGCAAAAAGGTAAAATCCCCCCCTCAGTCCTCCCCAAAGGGAGGGAAGTTTTACTCCCTCGCCCTGTGGGAGAGGGTCGGGGTGAGGGTTCTGCGTAAGTCCTATTTATAATCGAGGCCGATATTGAATCGCCTCAGCCACATGACTGGCTTGAATTTCTTTGGCTTGGGCTAAATCCGCAATGGTGCGCGCCAGCTTAAGAATACGATGATAAGCCCGCGCGCTCAATTGTAATTGCCGCATGGCCGCCTTTAACAAATTACTACATGTTTCGTCAACGGTACAAAATTGGCGCAACTCGGCTGGCCCCATATCGGCATTGGTTTGCAAGCCATTTGCCCCCGTAAGGCGTTCCCGTTGCACTGCCCGCGCCATCTCCACCCGTTGTCGCACCGCCGCACTGGACTCACCAAGCCGCTGATTACTTAACTTTTCAAAAGGCACACGCGGCACTTCCACATGAATATCCACTCGGTCTAACAGCGGGCCAGAAATTCTCTTTTGATACTTACTAATCAGGCTAGGTGAGCAACTACATTCTTTAACGGGGTCGCCATGATAACCACATGGACATGGGTTCATGCTGGCAATGAGAGTAAAATTCGCGGGGTAAGTAAGTGAGCCAGCCGAACGACTGATGGAGATAACTTTATCTTCTAACGGTTGGCGCAGCGTTTCGAGTAAACGGCTGCCAAACTCAGGCAATTCATCTAAAAAGAGAATACCACGATGGGCTAAACTAATTTCGCCCGGTGTAGGCCACCGCCCGCCCCCGACTAAACCAGCGTAACTAACCGTATGATGAGGAGAACGAAAGGGGCGATGACGCACTAACGGTTCATCGGCTGAAAGTTGGTCAGCCACCGAGTAAATACGAGTAATATCAAGGGCTTCGGCTAAAGTCAACCTCGGCAAAATACTGGGCAAAGAGCGAGCAATTAAGGTTTTACCTGAGCCAGGCGGGCCACTCATTAACATATTGTGTCCGCCTGCCGCCGCCACTTCTATCGCCCGTTTCACATGCTCTTGCCCCTTAATCTCGGCCAAATCGGTGGCGTAAGGGGGCGGGTCTTCTTCTAACGAAAAATTTCGTTGATGAGGTATGAGCCGTTTATGACCCGACAAATGATCCACCAATTGTAACAACGACTCAACGGGATAAACCGTCACCTCATCAATCAAGGCTGCCTCAGCCGCATCTGCCAACGGCACAAAAAGCGTGGTATAACCCGCCTGTTTCGCCAAATGCGCCATCGACAAAACCCCACTCACATGGCGCACCCCACCATCTAACGACAACTCACCCATGATGATGGCTTCGCTCACATCACCATAAATCTGCTCTGAGGCGAGTAAAATACCAATGGCAATGGGCAAATCATACGCCGGGCCAGCCTTACGAATATCAGCAGGGGCCAGATTGACGGTGAGACGCTCCGAAACAAATGGTAAGCCCGTATTTTTGATAGCTGCCCGCACCCGTTCGCGGCTTTCCTGCACCGCTATATCAGGCAGCCCCACAATGGTCATGGAGGGCAAACCACGCGAGATGTCTACCTCAACTTCAATTAAAACGCCCTCTAACCCCACAACAGCGCAGCTATTCACCTTGGCTAACATCACCTAACCAACCAAGGCGTGAGTTATTAAGGAAAAGCCAATGTAAGTAATTAACGACCCCATCACCACCGCAATCGCCGCCGTCACAACAGGTGAGGCTTGCGGGTGTTCTTCCACCAAACTTTGGCGGTTGAAAAAAGCACTATATAACGCGGTCAGCCCCATGAACAGGAGTAATAACCCAATCGGCAAGCTAAAACATTGTAACATATATTTTGAAATAACCCCGCCTTTATAAGGTTTGAAACCTTATAAAGGCGGGGTTATCATTTATCTATCGTTTTGTTAAAAATAGCAATTGCGGATCCTCTATCAATTCGCAAAGGTGATTCAAAAATTTTGCCGCAGGCGCACCATCCACCAAGCGATGGTCAAACACCAAACTCAGCGTCCACATGTGGCGCACCACAATTTGGCCGTCCTTCACCACTGGCTTAGGCACAATTCGCCCCACACCTAAAATGGCAAGTTCAGGTAAATTAATCACGGGAGTAAACGCATCCACATTAAACATGCCCAAATTCGTAATAGTAAACGTGCCGCCCGTCAATTCACTCGGCGCACTTTTAGCACTGCGTACTCGCGCCACCAATTCGCGGAACTCTGTCCCTAACTCTTTCAAGCCTTTCTTATCAGCATCACGCATCACCGTGACCAGCAAGCCACGGTTGGTATCTACTGCCACGCCAACATTCACATGGGTCAAATACTCAATGGCCTCACCATCTGCCGAAAGACGAGCATTCATATAAGGAAATTCGCGCAAAGCATTAGAACAAATCATAGCTAACAATTCATTATAACCTGGCGCAAAACCCCAACTTTCACCAAATTGCTTTTTCAAGCCCTCACGCCACACCACTAAATCCGTCGCATCCACTTCGCGTATCAGCGTGACCCGCGCCGTCGTATGGACACTCTCACCCATGCGCTGGGCAATGATTTGCCGAATCCCTTTCAAAGGAACACGCTCACGCACATCCGCGCTCGGCATAGGGACAGGTGTAGGCGTAGAAATCGGGGGGGGGGGAACTAGACCTGCAAGGTTTTTGAAACCTTGTAGGTCTGGAGCAGGTGTAACAATCTGAGGCGAAGTAACACCTGCAAGGTTTTTGAAACCTTGTAGGAACCTTGTAGGTCTGGAGCAGGTGTAACAATCTGAGGCGAAGTAACACCTGCAAGGTTTTTGAAACCTTGTAGGTCTGGAACAAGCGGTGTAGGCACATCACTCAACCGTAAAACATCGGCTTTAGTCACACGGCCATGTTCACCTGTTCCCGTAACTGTATGTAAGTCAACGCCTAAATCAGCGGCCACCTTACGAGCCACAGGCGTAGCCCGCAAATCGCTTTCTACTGCCACAGTCATCGGTGCCACTGCAACAGCAGGTGCAGTTACAGCGAGAGTCGCTTCAACCGAGGCAGCCCCATTGGGTTTATAATTCTTAAAACTTTCCTCGGCTGTACCAATCACCGCAACCATGGTACCCACAGGCACTGCCTCACCCACCTTATAAGGGCCTAGATGGACATATCCGCCTGTAGGAGCAGGAATGGTTACAGTGGCTTTGTCGGTTTCAGCTTCTAAAATTTCCTGATTAGCTTCAATCTGGGTCCCATCATTAACTAACCAGCTAACAATAGTCACTTTATTCACATTATCGCCAACATTGGGGATAAGAAATTCTGTAGCCATAAATCTCCTCAATATATCAATTTCAATACCAGCAAGTATACTGCTTAGTTGAAAAAGTCACAAAAATAGCTTTTGCTAGAATTACTTTTTTTCAGTTTTTTAAGCAGATTTTGGGGTTCTCTGAGGTTTAGTGTGGTCACGAGGAGTTAGCACGCCCTCGTGCTAACCCGTGACACACGAGGGCGTGTGTCACTCCTCATCTTTCTAAACCACACAATACCTCAAAGAACCGATTTTGGGCGCAATCAGGCGTGTCAAAAGAAAATTTTCGCGCACTCCTCTAGGACTTACGCAAACACCTCACCCCAGCCCTCTCCTACGTAGGAGAGGGAGTAAAACTTCCCTCCCTTTGGGGGGGACTGAGGGGGGGGAGTAGGAGAGGGAGTAAAACTTCCCTCCCTTTGGGGGGGACTGAGGGGGGGGATTTTGCCTTTTTGCGTAAGTCCTATCCTCCCGTCTATGACTCTACTTCTGGCAATTGGGGCGCAACTCGTAACGTTGACTCATTACGATACATCACCAAACCAGGGGCTGCCCCCTTAATCGCGCGGACATATTTCTTCAAAGTAACATCCACCTCCACCTTTGTATCATGCCGCGCCCGCGAATAGTGCGCCGCCACACTCGCCGCCCACAACACATCTTCCTCTGACGGCAAACCCTCGGTGGTCGGAATGACCACATGCGCCCCTGGCACGCCCCGCGCATGAAGCCACATATCATCTGCCGTTGCTTTACTAAAGGTAAGATGAGCATTTTGCAGCGCATTTTTGCCCACCCAAACCGCCGCGCCATCAGGGGCTTGCAAGCGCAAATAACGAGTAATTACTTTCTTCGTCCCTTTTTTGGCCTGACTACGCGGCTGATAATAGCCCGCCTCAGCCAAAACCACGCCCACCGCGTCAATATCGCTACGGTCTTCGGCCATGAGAATATCCTGTTCCAACTGGTCAAGATATTGCTCATCTAACGTTATTTTTTCCAATTGCGCGGGGATTTCATCCTCCGAGCGTTGGGATTTACGATATTGTTTGAAATAATTCTGGGCATTATCACTGGCCGAAAGGTCAGGGTCTAAAGTGATTTGCAAGGATGGCTGGTCAGGATACCAACTTACAATTAGTTTCGTTTGTCCCGCTTGAATTTGATGCGCTTGCGCCAAAATTGCCTCGCCCTTTTCGCGATAAAGCTCAGGGTTCGCCCGTCCCGCCGCATCCTCTTGCAACCGTTCACGCCGCCGAGCCAACCGCCGCCGTTCATCGGCAATCGCCTCTAGCAACGGCACCCGCGCTGCCGCATACGCCGCCGCCGATTCCGCCAAATAAGTTTCCACGGCCTCAGAAAAGGTCGGCATGGACTTGGTTTTAGGATATTGCTGTAGAGAATATGGAGCTAAGGCAATCGGCGTATCATCTTCGGCCAAAGCCAAAGTCGGCTGCCATTGCCCCACTTGAGCAAAAAAAGCATGGAAACTCGCCACCAACGTTGACACATCAGTCAAGTCACGCACCAACATGTCCACCTCACCCGTCGCCCGATAGACAATTTCCCGCGCCATTTGCGGACTCACCCCGCGCACAATTTCGGGCAATAAACGCACCACCTTAAATTCAGGCGAAGCCTCCGCCAATTCCTGCCGCAATGTTACTTCAGTTAATTGCGGTGGCTCTAATTTGGCCTGCGTCGGTGGCGGAGCATAAAGCTGACCTGGCAAATACACCCGTTGCTGACGGCTATTGGCTTTGGATAAACGCGCCACGCCCAAAATAGTTTGGTCAGCCTCAAGTAACATTAAATTACTGCGTGGCCCTAAAAATTCAATCACCAACGTGGTCGGCCCCAAATAACTTTCAAAATGGAGATAAAGCAATCTTTCGTAAGGCGGCTGCTCTATCGCCCGTAGCCGCGCCCCACGCATATATTTGCGAATGACCAACATGAGCGGCGTTTCATTGCCTGAACCACGCCGCGTTTTATGTTCAGTAAGATAAATATGAGGCGTTTGCGGCTCAACGGAAATGGTCAAATAGTAACGAGTCGGATGAACAAAAATCTCCCAGCTAAAAGACAGGGAGTTAATTTGCACGACGCGCTGAACCCGCCCCTCTAACAGAGTGGCTTCAAGTTCAGAAGCGATGGCGGCTATCGCAAGGGAATCAAAATTCATAAAATTGTAACGTGATGATACAATGGAGTCCAAAGCCGTAGGCTTTGAGCAGTGAGACAAAGCCTACGGCTTTGGACTCCGTATCCCCAATTATTTACAAGTGGCATTTATTTCAATACTGCGGCAAAGGTATCCAGGCTGTCTGTGCCACGAACACGAATACGCGACATTTCAAAGCGTTCATTAAATGAATGACTATCACCCCATTGCGTGGTCAATGCCCCAAAAAAATGCGCCGAGTCCAGCACGTTAATTACGGCCTGGTCATAACGACCTGAAGGATAACAAAAAAAGCGCACGGGTTCGCCAATGCGGGCTTCAATGGCCTCTTTTGAGCCGAGAATTTGATAAACCAGAAAATCAGCGTCTCGATGACGCATATCAGGGTGAGTGTAGCTATGCGAACCAAACTCCATGCCCGCTTGGTGCATTTCGGTAATCATTTCCCAGGTTAAAAATTCAATATTATACGTATCAATCGGCTGGGTAAAAACAAAAAATGTCGCTTTATAACCATACTGCTTTAACAAAGGAAACGCCTGTTGGTATGCGTCGCGATAGCCATCATCAAACGTAATCACAATCGGCTTGGCGGGCAAGGGCGTTTGCAAGGTCATAGCCAGGTATAACTGTTGTAGGGAAATGGTTTCATAACCTTGTTGCCGTAAATAAAGCAATTGTGCCTCGAATTGCATCGGCGTAACCGATAAATCTAGGCGAATGGCATCGGCATTTTGGGGCGGCACTGAAATATAATGATACATCAAAATCGGCACATGGAGCGTAAAGTTGGGGTCAAGGGGTGTAGGTTCAATTGGGGGCAAAGGGGTATTGGTCGGGCTAGGGGTTGGGGTATCGGTAAATAACAAGGTGACGGTAGGGGTTGGCGTATCCGTTGGCGTTGGCGTTAAGGTCGCGGTAATCATGGTGACTTGCGGCAAATTACGATTTATAACAATCGATTGTGCCAGCGTCGTCATGGTAGTTTGGGCTGTCATAGCCATAACAACTTGTTGCATTTGTAGACAGCCCATCAATGCCAATGACACCAGCATGATAGGCCCATAATATAGCCATTTTTTCATTTTTTCGTTACTCTAGTGGGAGTCATCGGATGACTAAAAATTAAGCCTCAGTTAATTCCGTCAAATTGCCTGATTCTAACAGCAATTTAACCGACAATTCGGCCTGTTCTAATTGTTGGTCACACTGTTTAGCGAGAGCCATGCCCTGTTGATACAAGGCCAACATCTCCGCCAAAGGCAAGGTCGCCGTTTCAAGGCGTTGTACAATTATTTCTAATTCTTGGTAGGCTTGTTCAAATGATTTCTCAGTCATAACTTGGTGGGGGATATGTCCCATGCTCCTTATGCCAATCTAGCGACCAGGCCACCGCCCATTTAATCCCCTCTTCAAAAGGCATTTGCGGGTCAAAACCGAGCAGTTGTTTGGTTTTCGTTAAATCGGCAATATAAAAATTAATCTCACCCGCTTGAATCGGTTTATCAATAATTTGCGGCGTAACTTCTAAACAATTCGCAATCGTCTCGGCTAAATGCCCTAACGAAGCGGGACTACCCGAACTCAAATTCATGGTTTCATTAACCACCGCGCCACTCAGCAAATGCTCAATACCCAACATGATACCCTGAATACAATCATCAATATAGGTAAAATCTATCACTTTATGACGGTCAAAAATGGTAATTGGCTCATGGCGCAGCATCCGATTGATAAATACATGCAACACCCGCGTCATGCGCTCCACATCATTATCATATCGCCCATAAACATTACTTAAGCGAAAGACCAGATATTTCAAGTCATAACAATGAGCATACGAATAAATCAGCATTTCATCCGCTAATTTATAGGCCGCATATGGGCTAAGAATCTCGTAAGGATTAATCGCCTCCTCCGCCACCGTTGGTGGTTTGCCATGCCCATAAACTTCCCGCGAACTGCTGAAAATGATGGGCAATTGATATTGCCGACAAAACTCCAACACATGGAACGCGGTGGTGGCATTTTCATGCGCCCGCGACGGATTTTTCACCAATTCATGCACCTTCGCATTGGCCGCCAAATGTATCACCACATCGGGCAAACCAAACTCAGGCGGCAATGTGGGCATGCCCTCCGCTGCTAAATCACGCGTCAGCATGGGGATTTTGTCTGTCCATGTATTAAGGCGGCGGTCAATCCCCAAAACCGTCTCGCCCTTAGCGATTAACGCCAACGCTAAATTTGTGCCTATTTGCCCACTACTACCCGTAATTAAAACTTTCAAGAGAAAACTCCACACCCTCACCCCTGCCCTCTCCCACAAGGAGAGGGAGAACAAACACCCCTCGCCCTTTGCCCCCATACGGGGATAAAGGAGAGGGGCTGGGGGTGAGGGTCAATCATGTAGATTTTACGATAACTTTCACTTCACCTTCATAAAACTTTACTGTCAATTCATCATCAATCTCAAGTTGTTGCGCCTGACTAATGACTTGCGCCCCTTTGTGGACAATCGCGTACCCCCGTGCTAAAACCGATTCGGGGTTCAGGCCGCCCAAACGCGCCGCCAAATGGCTGACGCGCTGTTGCTGTTGCGCCAAGCGATATTCGGTAACTCGACTCAGCCGACTCACCAGATCATCTAACCGTTGGCGTTGATTGTTAATTAAATTTTGCGGTGAGAGCCGTTTTAGGACGCGGCGTTGACTCTGCAAATCCCGCCGTAATTGTTTGATATGTCCTGTCATGGCCTCACTCAAGGCGATTTGCTGGGTCTGGAGTTGACGCTGCAACTCATCAACGGGCTGAGGTGTAACCATTTCCGCTGCCGCCGACGGGGTTGGGGCGCGCACATCCGCCACAAAATCGGCGATGGTAAAATCTATTTCATGCCCAATGCCCGTAATAATCGGCACAGGTGAGGCAATCATAGCCCGCGCCACCGCTTCATTATTAAAAGCCCATAAATCCTCTAAATTGCCGCCGCCGCGCGCCATAATAATCACATCCACCTGCTGTTGGCTAATGGCCTGCAATGCAGATATAATTTGTAATGGGGCTTGCGTCCCCTGCACCAACGTATGAGCCACAATCACCAGTGCCATGGGGTAACGTCGGCGTAACACATGCAGAATATCTTGTAAGGCCGCGCCCGATGAAGAGGTGACAATGCCGATTTTTTGGGGAAAATGGGGCAAAGGTCGCTTGGTTTGGTCAAATAGCCCTTCGGCTTTGAGCTTGGCCTTGAGTTGCTCAAACTCGGCATGTAAATCGCCCTGCCCTAACGCCTCTAGGCTATCGGCATAAAATTGATAGTTGCCCCCAATTTCATACACCGAAATTTTGCCATGCGCCAACACCACCTGCCCCTCGCCCTGCGGCTGATAACTTAAGCGGGCAGCTTGGGCGCGCCAAATCACGCAGGGCAAGGTCGCGCCCGCATCTTTCAGGGTGAAATAAATATGCCCCGACGTGGCGCGCCGCCAATTGGAAATTTCGCCCTCTAGCCAGACATCTTGTAAGGTTGCGTCACCCTCTAAGCGTTGGCGAATGTAGGCAGTTAAACTTTTGACCGTAAAACGGCGCGGTTCGTCCTTAAATAAACTCTTTTGCTTTATCACAATTATCAGGATAGTGGTAAAAAGCTACTTCGTCAAATTTGGGGGGCATTGTTTTAACTTGTGCCACATGGTGCTAGAATTAGGTAATTAATAAGAAGGAGTCCAAATCTTTAGATTTGACCATCAAATCTAAAGATTTGGACTCCGTACATCCAATGAAAGGATAAAGCCATGCTCATTATCATTAGCGATTTACATTTAACCGACGGCACTTCGGGACTGACGATTCAAGCTGAGGCATTTCGTATTTTTCGTAATCATTTACGCGACTTGGTTTATAAAGCCTGTACCCGCGCTGATGGCAAATATAAGCCCATGGAGCAGATTGAGTTGGTAATGTTGGGTGATATTTTAGACATCATTCGTTCCAATAAATGGAATCAAGCCCAAGTAGGTGAGGTGGGTTATGTGCGCCCCTGGCATGACCCGCAAAGCCGTGATTTTATTAATAAGGTTAAGGAAATAAGCCAAGCCATTTTGGATTATAACGCCGTTGGTTTGGGCGTGTTGAACGGTTTGAGTGAAGTAGGTATCTCATTGCCCGCCGCGAAAAACGGTCAAGCGGCGACGGCTTTGGATAATTTAGCCTCGCCTGAGCGAGTTTCTGTTAAAGTCAAAATCTATTATCTGGTGGGCAATCATGATTGGTTTTTTCATCTGCCTGGCCCCGAATATAACCAAATACGACAAACAATCATTGATAAAATTGGTCTGGCGCATCCCGCCAATCAACCTTTTCCGCATGACCCCAGTGAACTGTCCGCTTTGTTAGGCGTTTATCGAGCGCACAAAGTTTTTGCCCGCCACGGCGATATTTATGACCCGTTTAATTATGAAGCTGAACATGGCCGTAATGCTTCGTCATTGGGTGATGCGATTGTGGTGGAATTGATTAACCGTTTTCCCGTGGTGGTGCAACAAGAATTGGGCCATAAATTACCTGAGCCTTTTGTTAGTGGCTTGAAAGAGTTGGATAATGTCCGCCCTAGTGTTCTCACGCCGATTTGGATTAACAGTTTATTGCGGCAATGTTACATTGATAGTGCTTTAACCAAGCAGGTGCAAGCGGTTTGGAATGGTCTGGCTGACCAATTTCTCAATCTTGATTTTGTGCGCCAACGAGACAGTTATAATCCGCTAGATTTAGTGGATAAACTCCAACTGGTATTGAGATTTTCGGAGTCGCTCTCCTTTCAAGAATTAAGCAAAGTGGTCAGTTGGGTGACAACGAATGAAATTATATCGGCCTGGACAGGTCAACAAATTAGCGGTAGTTATGCCCCTTATAGTGTAACTGAAGATGCCTTCAAAGACCACCGTACCAATTATATCGTTTATGGTCACACTCATCATTATGAAATTGTGCCGTTAGATGTTTCACGAGTACGGGGGCGGCCTTTTCAACAGGTCTATTTTAACTCTGGCACATGGCGACAGCGACATAATTTAGCCAATACCCACCCGCGCGAGGAGGAATTTATTGGCTACTACGTCATGAGTTACTTAATCTTCTTTAAAGATGATGAACGCGGCGGCCATGGCTTTGAGGCCTGGTCAGGCGCGTTGAGTGCGTAAAATCAATGCGCTGGCATCTTAACAACAAGATGTCAGCGCATTACGTCCCCTAAATCCTCACCCCTTGCCGCACCACAATGGCCGAACCCTCAGCGAGAAAGGCGGAACTGGACGCGGCTTGCAGGGCGGGGGCAAACGCTGCGCCATATAACGCCGCGACATCACCTGAAAAAGCACACTCGCCCACCTGCCACAACCGCCAACGGGGGTGTTCCACTTGATATTCTACAGTACCACCGCCCCGTTGCGCCGCATAACCCCAATAATGCTCCGTAATAAACTCCGCATCCGAGCCACTTTCTAAAGCCATTAACGCCCCTTGCGTTTTACATTGTAACTGATACCATTGGTCATGAAACTGCCAGGCATATTCCGCCGAGACTTGCTGGGCAGTGCGCTCTAGGGTGTGGCGCATGGGAACAGCAATATAATTTTCGTTATAAACCACTCGCGCCACCGTCGCAATTGCCCAACGGGGGACAATCTCCTTAATGAAGACCACGCCGCGCCGCCAACCCTCTGGCCCTAAATGGCGCACATAAAAGCGCAAATTCACCTCCTCAAAATCGGTGTGAAAGGGAATCGGCAAACCGAGCAGTTTCGTATTAAGAAACATAAAACCCACTAAACTCACAAAGGTTTTACCTTGCCAAGTGTCCAATTCCGTGTTGGGCGGGACGTATGGCTGTAATACAGCGGGGTCAATTTCGTAATTTAACATGAGCAAATTCCGCCATTCGGCGGTAAGAAATTTGTAATTTGAAGTCATGATTTATCCTTTACTAAAAATAGAGTCCACTAGAAACAGATAGACCTACAAGGTTTTGAAAACCTTGTAGGTCTAACGCGATTGTAAACACCATGATGATAGGCTGAATGTAATTTTTGGCAAAATAATAAGAAAAACAAATGGGGACGCGGATACACGCTAATTGACGCGGATTTTTAAAAGCAAAAGAAAAATCCGCGTTAATCCGTGTAAATCTGCGTCCCCAAAATTAGCACTCTCATGATGAGAGTGCTAATTTTTAGAGTCAAAATTTGCCGAATGAGCCGAATTAAGGTATGATGTCTGCTGTAATTAGCACTCTACGCGATAGAGTGCTAAAAAATCGTCAAACTTAAGTGAAAGGAAATTGTAACTATGAACTTAAAACCGTTAGGTGATAGACTATTGGTTGAGCCAGCCGAGCAAGAAGAAATGACGGCTAGCGGGATTGTGTTGCCCCAAACTGCCAAAGAAAAACCCATGCAAGGGAAAGTTTTAGCGGTTGGGCCAGGCGCGCGCAAAGAAAGTGGCGAGCATATCTTACCCGATGTTACTGTGGGCGAAACCGTGTTATACGCCAAGTATGCGGGAACGGAAGTTAAACTTGAGGGTAAAAAATACCTCATCTTAAAAGAATCTGATGTGTTAGCAATTGTAGGTTAAAAGGATTTTGCTGAATTATGGCTAAACAAATATTATTTGATGAAGAAGCTCGCCGTAAATTAAAGGCGGGCGTGGATGCTTTGGCAAATGCCGTAAAAACTACCCTCGGGCCTAAAGGGCGCAATGTCGCAATAGGTAAAAAATGGGGTTCCCCGACCATCACCCATGACGGCGTGACGGTAGCTAAAGAAATTGAATTGGAAGACCCCTTTGAAAATATGGGCGCGCAACTGTTAAAACAGGCCGCTACTAAAACCAACGATGTCGCAGGTGACGGCACGACAACTGCCACCGTTTTAGCTCAAGCAATGGTGCATGAAGGGCTAAAAAATATGGCTGCGGGCGCAAATCCCATGTTGCTGAAGCAAGGAATTGATATTGCGACTGCCGCCGTGGTTGATGTTATCAAGAGCAGCGCGATTCAAGTACAAGGCAAAGATGATATTGCCCATGTTGCGAGTATCTCTGCCGGTGATTCCGAAATCGGTAATTTGATTGCCGAAGTGATGGAAAAAGTGGGCAAAGATGGCGTGGTGACAGTGGAAGAAAGCAAGGGCTTGGCTTTTGAAATTAATTATGTTGAGGGCATGCAATTTGACCGAGGCTACATTAGCCCCTATTTCGTCACCAATGGCGAAACGATGGAGTCGGTTTTGAATGACCCTTTCATTCTTATTTATGACAAAAAAATCTCTGCAGCCCAAGAATTGATTCCCGTGCTAGAAAAATTGTTACAATCTGGCAAACGCGAATTAGTCATCATTGCGGAAGATGTCGATGGTGAAGCCTTAGCCACCTTAGTTCTCAATAAATTACGCGGCACCTTTACCGTGTTAGCCATTAAAGCCCCTGGCTTTGGCGACAGACGTAAGGCCATGTTGCAAGATATTGCTGCCTTGACCAATGCCACCGTAATTACGGAAGAATTAGGCCGCAAACTTGAGACTACCGTTTTGAGCGATTTAGGGCGCGCCACCAAAGTCTCCTCCTCTAAGGATAACACAACTATTGTGGGCGGGGCGGGACATGAAGCCGAGATTACGGGACGTATCAACCAAATCAAGGCTGAAATTGAGGCTTCGACCAGCGACTATGACAGCGAAAAATTGCAAGAACGCTTGGCTAAATTAGCGGGCGGCGTGGCAATTATCGGCGTGGGCGCGGCGACTGAAGTGGAACTTAAAGAGAAGAAACATCGCGTGGAAGATGCTTTGAGCGCGACCCGCGCGGCCGTAGAAGAAGGCGTGGTGCCTGGTGGTGGCGTTATCATGCTTAAGGCGGCTGAGGCCATTAAAGATTTGCGCCATGCAAATGTGGATATTAACACGGGGATTGGTATTGTTCGTAAGGCATTGGAAGAACCCACTCGCCAATTGGCCTTTAATGCAGGTAAAGATGGCTCTATCATGATTGGCGAAATTCGCCGTCGGGTAGCGGCGGGTAAAACCGAAGGTTACGACGTATTAAACGACAAATATGTTGACATGATGGTTTCAGGGATTATTGACCCCGCCAAAGTCAGTCGCAGTGGGATTCAAAATGCTGCGTCTATCGCTTCCATGATTTTAACCACTGAGGCGTTAGTGACCGATTTGCCTGACAAAAATCCGCCTATGCCTGCGGGTGGCGGTGGTGGGATGCCTGGCATGGGCATGATGTAAGAATTAGAGATTAGGAATCAATCTTACAATGGCTGTAAGATGGCACAATGGCGTGCTGACCTGATAATAAAAAAACTCCCGTCTCAATTGAGGCGGGAGTTTTTGGTTATTGGGTGGGGCTGCCGACATAAAGCTGAATAATGGTGTGCCACATGCTTTTGGAATTGGCAACCCTGCCTCATTTGTTTTTAGGGCGGGACAGAGTAAAATAACCAGGTAAAATTTAACGCAGTGGCCTACATTACTCTAGGAGTGATTTTATGGAAAACCGTATTCTTAATTTTAGTGACTGCACCTTGATAATACTTGATAAATTATTTCATCTTGAATCTCAAAATTATTTACCCTTGATGCAAACATGGCTAACGACAGACCTGGCGGTGAGTGATTTTGAGCGACAGGCTTTACTTTTATTTCAAAAAAGTCTGAATCAATATGTCCATGATTGGAATGAGATTGAACTGCTTCAACATTTTATCGGCCCCATGTTTACTTTGGCTGATTTCACCAGCAATAAATTTGGCCTGTTTGCGGAAAGACCCTTAGCAGGTCAAATTAATGGCCTGACTTTAAAAGGTAATCCTGACGGTATCATTGCTTCTGGGTTTCGTGAACCTGAACAACCTTACTTTTGTTTTCAAGAATATAAGAAGAGTTTTGAACAAAAAGGCGACCCTGCGGGTCAATGTTTAGCGGCCATGTTGGTGGCACAAGAACTTAATGAACATAAATATCCTGTTTATGGCTGTTATGTGATGGGATATAATTGGCATTTTATGCTCTTACAGGAAAAATCCTATTGTATCAGCAAACCTTACACGGCCGTTGACGAAGATATATTTCATATATTTCGCATCTTGAAGTCGCTAAAACAAATTATTCTGGAAATTATCGCACGTGTACCGTAAATTCTATCATAAAACCAAAAAGCCGTTGGTCTCAAGCTGAGGCTAACGGCTTTTACGTTTAGTAAGTGTAATCAAAAAAACCTCGCCCCAAAGCCCGACTATTATCAGAACTTGAGAAAATAAGCCATCTCCATTATAATGCACGCCATATCAACTGAAATGAGCTATTCAATGAATGAATATCAATTTGTAACTGCCAGCCCCTGTTTTTATCACTTAAGCGAAGCCGATATTACGGCTATCGTTAAAGTGGCGGCTATCGTTAAAGTGGCGCACAGTCGTGCCATAAAAACAGGGGTTTTTATTTTTGGGCAAGGTGAGTTAGCCAAAAATTTTTATCTGCTCATTGAGGGGCGGATTCGCATGAGTCAGGTGAATTTAGAAGGGCAGCAGCTTATCTTACGTTTAGTTGAAATCGGGCAACCCTTTGGCTGTTTCGCCACCATAGACGGGGGAGTTTATCCCGCCTCAGCGCAAGCCATGCAAGATTCGGTAATATTGAGTTGGCCGCGCACTGTGATTATCGGCCTCATGCAACAGTTTCCTCAATTAGCTTTGAATGTACAGCATCAATTATTGGCGCGGATTCAGAATTTGCAAGACGATTGCACCCGTTTAGTCACTCAATCGGTGGAGCAACGAGTGGCGCACATTTTACTCCGTTTGGCGCACCAGGCGGGGCGCAAAGTGGATGATGGTTGGCTGATTGATGTCACGTTATCGCGCCAGGATATTGCCGAAATGACGGGAACAACCTTACACATGGTCAGCCGTATTTTGAGCCAATGGCAAAAAGATGGTTTGGTGAAATCAAGCCGCGCCCGCGTGACGTTACGCCAACCACAACAGCTACGCAATATTACTGAAAATTGAAACTTTAACCTGTTTTCATAGAGCATAAAAAAGGGTCAGCGATTTAGCTGGCTCTTTTTGCGTTAACGCAACGATTTTTTGCCTCATATCCACTATACTAGAATGAGTATTTATTGTCATGAGATATTTTGTAGAATAGACCTTAAGTCTGTTCCACGCTTGTTGGTTTGTACGGAGTATGACCATGAAAAATTCTTTAACTTGGCTACCGATTGTGCTGAGTGGGTTAATTGGGGTGCTGATTGGGCTGAGTAGCTACACCTTTTACCACGCGCGCGGGCTGTCTTATTTGTCCAATGACCCCACCGCTTGTGTCAATTGCCACATCATGCGCGACCAATATGATGGGTGGCAAAAAGGCAGTCATCACGCCGTAGCAACCTGTAATGATTGCCATGTGCCGCATGATTTTATTGGCAAATATTTAGCGAAAGCGGAAAATGGCTTCTGGCACTCAAAGGGTTTTACCCTACAAGATTTCCATGAACCTATTCAAATTAAAGAGAAAAATAAAGTTTTATTGCAAGAAAATTGCGTTGCTTGCCACGCAGGGCTAGTCAATGATATTTCGCCCCATAGTGGCGATGCCCAAACTATGTTAGATTGTGTCCATTGCCATGCGGCTGTGGGGCATGGGCCTGCCCGTTAAATCTACCGTTCTTAATCCCCCCGACATCAGGGGGAGATTTTAACTCCCTCTCCTACATATGAGAGGGTTGGGGTGAGGTTTTTTCAAAAGACTATTTTAGGAGGAAGTAGATGAATTCAAAATTAATTGGTTTATATATTGGTACAATTGTAGTGGTGGCTGTAGCGACCATTGGCGTGATGTTATTATTGCAAAATATTAATCAACATCAGGCCGAAGCCACCCAAAACGTCTTTAAGGTGACGGAGATTACGGAAGATACCATTGACCCGGCGGAATGGGGCAAAAATTATCCCCGCGAATATGATACTTATAAACGCACGGTGGACATTGAGCGCACTACGCATGGCGGTAGTGAGGCGTTCCAAAAATTGGACGAAGACCCCATGTGGCGTGATATTTTCAAAGGTTACGCTTTTGGAGTGGATTATCGTGAGGAGCGCGGCCATGCTTATATGTTGTCTGACCAAGATATAACGGAACGCTTACAGGTAGTGAAACAGCCTGGGGCCTGTTTGCATTGTCACGCAGCCATAATACCTGCTTATCGTCAAGAGGGGATTAAGGCGGGTGTGCCTGATGATGAGGCGCACCGTTCAGAACAAATTATGAAGGGTTTCGAGGTGGTGAATGCGATGGTCTATACCGATGCCCGCAAATTGGTTGACCACCCCGTTTCCTGCGGCGATTGCCACGACCCTAACTCCATGCAATTGCGAGTGACGCGGCCAGGCTTTTTGAATGGGATTAATACGTTGGCGAAATCTGATGACCCTGTGCCGCATTTGGCAAGTGTGGAGCGTTGGCGCACTGACGGGCGCAAAGGCAGTTATGACCCTAACACGATGGCGAGTCGGCAGGAGATGCGTTCCTTTGTCTGCGGGCAATGTCATGTGGAGTATTATTTCAAGGGTGATGGCAAAATGTTGACCTATCCCTGGCAAAATGGCCTCAAAATGGAGCAGATTGAAAGCTATTATGATGAAGTAAAGCATAAAGATTGGGTGCATAAATTGAGTGGGGCGACAGTGCTAAAGGCGCAACACCCTGAATTTGAAATGTGGAGTCAGGGGATTCATGCCCGCAGTGGCGTGGCCTGTGCCGATTGCCACATGCCCTATCAACGAGACGGCGCAGTGAAGGTGAGTGACCATCATGTGCGTAGCCCCTTGCTAAATATTGCGTCAGCGTGTCAAACCTGCCATAATTTCTCCGAAGCCGAGATGAAATCACGCGTTTTAGCCATTCAAGACCGCACCCAAGCCCTCATGACCCGTGCCGAAGAAGCGGTGGTTGGCTTGATTCAGGATTTGCAAAAGGCACAAGAGGCAGGTGTGGCGGCGGATAAGCTCAAACCCGCGCAAGATTTACAGCGCAAAGCCCAATGGCGATTGGATTTCGTGGCCGCAGAAAACTCCATGGGTTTCCATGCCCCGCAAGAAGCCGCCCGCATTTTAGGCGAATCCATTGATTATGCCCGTCAGGGCCAAATTGAGTTATTAAAAAGCGCACAGTAATAATTCGCAAATGATTGCGAACTCCTGACGCATAAAGATAAAAAGCCCGTCATCTTAACGATGGCGGGCTTTTTGGTTAAATGGCTAATTAGAATCAAAAAAGCTGACTATAAACTGTCAGCTTTTTTGTTTATCACCGAAGCCCACGAGCGGATTTGAACCGCTGACCTACGCCTTACCAAGGCGTTGCTCTACCGACTGAGCTACGTGGGCAAATTGATTTGTTTAGTCGGAGCGGGCGGATTTGAACCGCCGACCTCTTGAACCCCATTCAAGCACGCTACCAGGCTGCGCCACGCTCCGATATTAATTTGTAAGAGTCGGGATGGGCGGATTTGAACCGCCGGCCTCCTCGTCCCGAACGAGGCACGCTACCAGGCTGCGCTACATCCCGACGGACATATTTACCTTAACAAGCAACCATTATAGCAAACTTTCTTTGGCTTGTCAAGTCCCCCTAGCTTAAAATTTTGCGGGGCTTAGACCTGTGAGGTTTCCGAGTAAACTGTAACTATAGTAATTACAATTGCTAATTTGTCAAATTCAAAATGAAGTAGGACTTACGCAAAACCGTTCATTTTGAGGGGTGACACACGCCCTCGTGTGTCACTGTTAGCACGAGGGCGTGCTAACTCCGCGATTTTTGCGTAAGTCCTATGAAGTTTTTTCTCGATTTGGCGTAATATACCCTAAATCATGTGAGCCATTATTGGGTGATAATGGCTCACATGGCCTAAGCCAATTCGCCTATACGCTTGCTTCACACTCCTATCAATGGTATAATCTTTATATGGCAATACAAAGTAAAACTCAAACGCATGTTCCGCCCTTCCTCATTCAGGGAGTGGCTAGCCTCATGGCTCTCACTTTTTTGGTGGTGGGCTTATTAACGGGCTATTTGTTTTATCAAGGCATCAAGAATATCACCAAAGAACTTGTCGCCCGCACCCATTTACCCACCGCCCCTGGACAAGTAGATATGGCGTTACCTTTATCTATTTTACCCATCAGTAGTGACGGGAATGGCTCCCCTATTTTTAAGTTTCCCATCCCTATGCGCGGCGGTGAAACTGGGGCAATAGGGATTACGGGCGTTAAGCTACCCAATTATGAACAAAAAGAACGGGTTAACATTTTGCTGTTAGGGATTGATAAGCGGCCTGATGACACTTTATCACGCACAGACACCATGATGGTGGTCACAATTGACCCGAACAGTATGACGGCGGGCATGTTGTCCATTCCCCGTGATTTATACATTCCCATTCCTGGCTACGAAGGCGAAGACCGTATTAACAAAGCGTACTATCTAGGTGAAAAAGATGGCTATCCAGGCGGCGGCCCGGCTCTTGCCATGAAAACCATTCAAGATAATTTTGGTATCCCCGTCCACTTTTACGCCCAAATAGATTTTCAAGGTTTCCGAGATATGGTGGATACACTGGGCGGAATTGAAGTGGATGTGCCTTACACCATTGATGACCCCACCTATCCCGACGAAAATTATGGTTTTGACCCCTTTTATATTGAGGCAGGTCATCATCTGTTAGATGGTCATGATGCCTTACAATATGCGCGCACTCGCCATGCGGCGGGTTCAGATTTTGGACGGGCGGCGCGCCAACAGCAGGTCATTTTAGCTATTCGAGGTAAAGCCCTTGAATTGAACATGATTCCCAAAATTCCTGAACTATGGAGTTCCTTTTCTACCGCTATTGATACTAACTTACAGTTAATTGACATTGTGGAACTATCGCAACTTGTTGGCAATATTGAGGCCACGAATATTCGCGCGGCCGTTATTGATAATAATTACACCGTTGATTATGTGACCGATACGGGGGCGCAAGTTTTGTTGCCATTGCGTGATAAAATTCAAATCCTCATTGATGACATCTTCGCCCAAACTGAACCCAACGGCCCTAGTCAAGCTGAAATTGACGCGCAAGTGCAAGCCCAAGCGCAGGTACGGGCGGAAGCCATTCAACAAGAAGTGGAACGTCAAGAAGAGTTAAAAGCTCTGTTGGCAAAAGAGGATGCGCGCTTAGTGGTCTTAAATGGCACGGATACGGCTGAGTTAGCCGCGCAAACCATCACCTACTTAGAACAACAAGGCTTTAAGGTCGTGCAATCTGGCTCGGCTGACACGACGGGTTATCCGCATACCGTGATTGTCGTTTACAATGAAAACAAAACTTACACCTTACAGATGTTAGCGACCTTATTCAAGGTACAGGAAGATAACATTCGCCGCAGCCCTAGCCCTCAAGCTGATTTAGATTTTCGGGTCATCATTGGCAGTGATTTTACTGTGCCTGATGATGCGGCGAGTTTCGCTGCCCCTCAGTAGAATTAACTAAACTTACAGGATTAAAGCCTTTATAAGGTTTCAAACCTTATAAAGGCTGCTATTCCTTTACAAGTGCGAAAGTCCACAATGTATGTGGGCTTTCTTGTTTTTAATCGCCACCAGCGGAGTCCAAATCTTTAGATTTGCTTATGACAAATCTAAAGATTTGGACTCCATATCTCCATGTCTCTATTCCTCGGTATTGATATTGGCACCTCCACTGCCAAAGCTATTTTATTTGACCCCATGACGGCGCAAACCCTCGCTGTCGCCACCCAAGAGTATCCACTCTTAAAACCCACGCCCCAACAAGCCGAACAAAACCCCACCGATTGGTGGCAAGCCGTTATCAAAGTGGTGCGCCGCGTCACTCAGCTAGCAAACCGTCATGATGTGGTTGCCATTGGCCTCAGTGGGCAGATGCACGGCACGGTATTACTTAACAATAATGGCGCGCCGATTCGTCCCGCCATCATTTGGGCTGACCAACGGAGTCAGGCCGAATGTGCCGAGTTGGTTAAACCTTATGGCGCGCAATCTTACGCCGCCATTACAGGAACTCTGCCTGCGCCTGGTTTTTTAGCGGCCACGTTGCTCTGGCTAAGTCGCCATGAAGCCGACACATTGGCGCAATGTCAGACGGTTTTATTACCTAAAGATTACATTGCTTTTTGCCTCACAAATGAATTAGCCACCGAAGTCAGCGATGCGGCGGGGACGGGGATTTTTAATATTCAGCAACGGACATGGGCAACGGAGATAATTGAGTCGGCGGGCTTGCCCATGAAGATTTTCCCGCGCGTGGTGGCCTCCACCGATATTACGGGATATTTAACGACCCAAGCGGCCACTGAATTAGGTTTGCCTGCCGCTATTCCCGTTGTGGCGGGTTGCGCTGACCAACCCGCGCAAGCCATAGGTAACGGTCTTATTACAGCAGGGCAAGCCTCCATCACCATTGGCAGTGGTGGGCAAATATTTGTGCCATTAGCTAACGTAATGACCACTGACCCACGCCTGCATGTTTTCAACCATGCTGTGCCTGATACTTGGTATGGGCTAGGGGCGATTTTATCGGCGGGGTTGGCATTGCGTTGGTTGCGGGACTTGGTGGGCTTGCAAAATGAGGCCAATGCTTATAAGATTCTCAGTGCGGAGGCCGCGCCGTTGCCTCCTGGCGCGCATGGCCTCATTTTCTTACCTTATCTTTCAGGTGAACGGACTCCGCACATGGACCCGTTGGCGCGCGGGGCATTTATCGGCTTGACCGCTTATCATCAACGCGGCCATTTAGCCCGCGCCGTCATGGAAGGGGTGGCGATGGCCTTACGCCAAACGCTAGAGTTAACCCTCGCGTTGGGCGGACAAGTAGAACGAATTATTGCGGCGGGTGGCGGCGCGGATAGTCCCATCTGGCGGCAAATTTTGGCCGATGTGATTGGTTTGCCGTTACAGCAAACGCAATTGGCGGAGCAGGCGGGTGTGGGCGCGGCCTTATTAGCGGGCATTGGCACGGGCTATTATCCCAACTTTGCGGCAGCATGTGGGCAGGTGGTGCGTTTAGGGCCGCTGACCATGCCTAATGTAAGCCATCGGGCGCGTTATGATGAGTTATATAGTCAATTTGTGGCCCTTTATCCACATCTTAAGCAAAATTTCCATGAATTGGCGGGAAATGATTAAGCAAAATAACATTAGCGACTTCGCGCAAATACTAAACTACCCCCCTTAATCCCCCCGACATCGGGGGGAGATTTTGCTCCCTCTCCTACGTAGGAGAGGGCTGGGGTGAGGTGTTTGCGTAAGTCGCTAAGAGGTTAAAATCAGCCCGTTGACAGTTAGCGTTGCTTTAGCGACTTGCAAATGACGGTTTTATGACCCTCTAAACATTGCCTGGTGACAGGGAACATGACCAATATCCTAGCCCAAGATGTGGTACGATAAGAACATCAAAATTTACACGCTACAGGAGGCGTAGACCATGAAACAATTTTCAAAAATTCTAATCTATATGAGTGTGATGTTCTTAGGTGGCTTGATTTTGGCATGGGGCGGCACAGGGCAATTTGGGTGGAGCAAGGCTCAACCCGTCGCAGCTTTAGAACAACCCGTAATGACGGTTAATTCAACCGTACCTTATCGCCCGTTACTCAGTCGGCTGAACTCCGCCAATGGTTCGCCCATTGCCCATTTTGTGCGGACGGTGAACGATACCTTACACCATTGGCCTGAATTGCTAACCAGTGGCATGGTTGCCAAAAGTGCGCCGACTCATTATTGGGATGGACAATCGTTACCTGATGAAACACAAGAAGTTATTTTGGTTAATAATGAGACTCCACCAAACATCAACATTTCCGCCTCCGTAGACCAAAGTAGCCTGGAACATAATAGTTTGAAAGATACCATGCCCGCTGTATTAACCATGACCACGCCCATAACAGAAACGGCGGTTGTTACTGAAGCTAACTGGCCGAGTCAACGGCTTAATATTTTGTTAGTGGGCGCGGATGGGCGCAATGGCGATAAAGCGGGGCGGTCTGACACGATTATTGTGGTTAGCCTTGACCCACTGTCACACACCGTTGCCATGATGTCCCTGCCGCGTGATTTATGGCTGACCATTCCAGGGTATGCGGGACAACGGCGGATTAACTCGGCTTATCGCTTGGGTGAACAGCGCAACCTGGATGGCGGCGGCGCGGCCTTACTCAAAGAGACGTTGGCGCAAAATTTCGGCATTACCATTGATTACTATGCTCAAATTAACTTTGAGGGCTTTGAAAAAATGGTGGATACGTTGGGCGGGGTGGAGGTGGATGTGCCTGAGATGATTAACACGGCCGCGTTTTATGGCTTCACCCCGAAATACATTAACCGTAATGGTCATTATACCTACGTACCTGCTAAGGTGGTGACGGCGGATGGGAAGCCTGTGCAAAATGCGTGGGAACTTGTGACCCAAACCACCTATATTACGGATGATGCCATTTTAGCGACGGCAGAACCAGGCTATAAGATGTTATATTTGGAAACAGGACGGCAAACCCTTGACGGGGTGGCGGCCTTGCAATATGCCCGTAGCCGTGCCTTTTTGAGTGCCGATTTTGTGCGGATGCAACATCAACAGGCGGTGCTGTTGGCGATACGACAGAAAGTGTTACAAGGTAATTTATTGGCTCGGCTGCCCGACATGTGGCTGGCCCTGCATGACTCCATCAATACCGATTTACCGTTGACGGAAATGATAAAATTAGCAACACTCATGCCGCAGATTCAGCCCGAAGCCATTCACACTCTAACGATTGATTACACTTTGACCAAAGATTTCACCACCGATAAAGGGGCGCGGGTGTTGCTGCCAATGTATGACAAAATCAATCCCCTCACCCAATCGTTATTTGGCGCAACGCCACTGACGACCACCACCATGCTAACGCCCACCGCCACTATTACCGCTACGATTACGAAGTAATTAAAGCAAAAAGAGACCGCCATGAAGGGGTCTCTTTTTTATTTATACATAAATTGAATTTCTTCTACCTGTAAATAAATTGGGGATTTAGGTGAGGAGTCCGCAATTATTTGCGGGCTGTCCGCAAAGGATTGCGGACTCCGATTTCCCATCACCTCATAATTTACATGTGGAATTTCTTTGCCCCTTAGCGACTTTGCGTCTTGGCGTTGAAATTTTAACGCCAAGACGCAATGTCGCTAAGGGGCAAAAGTTGAAGTGCTGCCCTCGTGCAGTAGACAACCAATAGTACCTGAATCCTATTCCATCCCCTAAAATTGGGGCTAGACACAGGCTCGGAATCATGTTACAATATCAGGGTTTCTTCATCTTTGTTTTATTATAAATTGTTACACCAATAAAGCCTCATAGTTAATACTCCACCGCTTAACCTCCCCTAATTTTTGCTGCCCCGCAGCAGTGTGAAACGCTGGCCCATCATTAAATTACAATAAAATCATACACAATTGCAGTTAATCTTCATCAATGAGTTGATGATGCGCTGACTAAAGTCACCTCATCACCAACTAAGTAATTTTAGGAAATGTAACATGGCAAGGCAGAAGGCTATTTTTTTGGTTCTCATGATGACCAGCCTATTTATGGGCGGTCATTTTTTTGCGACCCGTCCCGCGTTGGCGGCAACGCTGACGGTTGACACGTTGATTGATGAAAATGACGGCAGTTGTGTGGATGGTGATTGTTCGCTGCGGGATGCTGTTCAGGTGGCGATAGCGGGTGACACCATTGATTTTAGTGTCAGTGGCACGATTGTGCTGACCAGCACCTTAACTCTAGCTAAAAACCTGACCATTAGCGGCACCATGCCGATTAGCCTAAGTGGGGGGGGAACCGTGCAGGTTATCGCGGTCTCGGCGGGCATCGTCAACCTGAATAGCTTAACCATTACGAATGGAAAAGATTCAAATGGCGCGTTTACCGCCGCAGGTATTGCTGTTTCAGCAGGAGCGACGCTCAACCTGAATGATAGTAGCGTCAGCGGTAATACGGCGCTC
>JAIFLK010000249.1 GCA_020049115.1 Chloroflexota bacterium
GCCTCAACCACCTGACGATAAACGTCAAACGCAGGCTGCCAATTCAGACTTTTAATAATATTACGGTCAGCTTCCGTCACTTGAAATGGCCCACTAACCGTCTGCCAGCCATGGCTCACGCCCACGCCACTCGCTAAATCGGCTAACACCAACACCGCACTATCCTGTAACAATCCTTGATTGGTGAACAAACATGGTTTCTGCTGAAAACTCAGCGACCCCGCGCCGCCGCCCACGTAATTTAATTGTAAGCCAAACACATTAAACAAGCCATCAATCAACGCACTAATCCGCTTGGCTAACCCGTCCACAAAGACAAACATGGTTTGCTCCGTACCAATGGTGGGGAATTTTTCATCAATCGCCTCATCGTAATTAATCGACATATCACTTAAATCGGCAATCACTTGCACGTTAGGCGCAACGGTCAAGCCCATCATGGCCGTCCCTTGCGTAAATTTCTCGCTGCCAAAAATAATCTCAGGGAAAATTCCGCCAAATAATGGCACTTTGGCACTCTGCAAAATTTCATCCACGTCATCAGGCGTAAAATTATTGGCATCGCAAGCCAAAATTAACACCCCTTTGATGGTCGGTTCTTGTAATAATTCATCAAGTTTACTTTGAAACCCAGTGACTGTAC
This sequence comes from Chloroflexota bacterium, assembly GCA_020049115.1. Lineage (GTDB taxonomy): Bacteria > Chloroflexota > Anaerolineae > 4572-78 > J111 > JAIFLK01. The sequence goes on from JAIFLK010000249.1 coordinate 644, forward strand.
CCGTTGGGTCTAACACCGTTAACATGGCAACCTCACTTATGTCTAATTATTAAATTCCTTAGCGACCACCCTCACCCCGTCCCTCTCCCAAAGGGAGAAGGTGTGTCTTATCTCCCCTCTCCCCGTGGGAGAGGGGCAGGGGGTGAGGGTTTTGAGTAAATCTAATTATCCACCGAACCATCAGACAAAATGGAAAACTCAAAATCCGCCCCATCGGTTATCGCCCCGTCCATATTGGCGCGGCTGAGGTCAGACTCCCGCACCTTCGCCTGGCTCAAATTCGCCCCGCTTAAATCCGCCTCCACCAAACTGACCTCGCTCAAATTAGCCTCCGTCAGATTAGCGTAACTCAAATTAATCTGGCTCAAATTGCTCTCGCCAAAATTGGCGCGTGATAAATCTGCGCCACTAAAGTTTGCGCCGCTTAAATTGGCGCGACTAAAATCGGCCTCAATCATGGTCGCTTGGCTCAAATCCGCCTGCGCCAAAATTGCCCCACTCAAAATGGCCTGGCTCAAATTGGCCCCACTCAAGTTTGCGCCGCTTAAATTCGCCCCCATGAAGTTAGCCCCCTGTAAGTTTGCGCCACTCAAATTCGCCCCGCTTAAGTTTGCCCGTAAGAATTGGGCTTTCGGCAACTCCGCCCCCACCGCCACCACGCCCGTCAAATCAGCATTAACCAACCATAACGGCTGGCGGCCACTCGCAATCAGTTTTTCAAATTGGTCATGGGTCATTGGTCGTTTGTCCTTTGTCATTGGTCAGTTGTCCTTTGTCATTGGTCAGTTGCCAAAGGACGAATGACAAATGACTACTGACTAATCACCGTCTTAAGACGATGTAATATCGCCTCTAAGCGGGTTAAATCGGTGTTGAGGAGACGGGCTAATTCGCGGCCCGCCCGTAATAAAAAGGGATATTGTTGGTCAGGGGAACGAGCTAAGGTGGCGCGGCGCAGATTCGCCACTAACAATTCATCCGAGGGAATTTGGGCGGAGTTTAACACTAGCCGCAAATAATCTAAATTTTCCGTAAAGCGCACCACCTCCAACTCCTCGGAAACGGTCAACGTGTCCAAACTCAGCGGCGGTTGTGGGGGCAAACCCTGAATCATGGTTTTGCCCTGTTGATACCCCACCGCTAACACGCTCAACTCAATCGGCACGAGGCGGTTTTCGCGCTGGTCTAGCACCGCTTCTGGCTCCATTTCGCCCACCAAAATTAGTTGGCGCACGGCGGGGTCATCCCGCACTTCGACATTATAGATTAAACCGAAAACATCAATCCCATTAGGCTGGCCTGGCACTTTCACCAAGTCGCCAAAATGAGGCGTATTAGGCTGTAATATTCGACAGCCAACAGCAAAACCAACGGTGCTGGCCCGTAAAACCCAGCCGATAGGAAATTGAATAGTCATGGGAATTAGGAATTAGGAATTAGGAATTAGGAATTAGGTTTTTGATTCCTAATTCCTAATTCCTAATTTTCACAGCAAAGCCTTCACGCTCAGTGAGCAGATTTTTGTTAAATTGTTTGGCAGAGGGCGCGGGGTCTAGCCCATAACGGCGCATTTCTAGGGCTAACATCATCTCCACCGCTTGGCGTTCTTCATTAGAAATGATAGCCAGTTCATGCGCCCGCGCCAACACATACGGATAGCCACCCGTCAAGCGCGCCTGGCGGACGAGGGTCGCATGAAGAGCCTCAACCCAACGTGGGTTTGCTACCATCCAGGCGGGAATTTCCACGCGAGCTAAATTCAGGCGGTTGGGACGTGCGCTAACATTGAGGAAGAAAAAATGCACGCCATGCCCCGCGTGACTGTATCTGTCAAGCCCTTTGGCTTTTAGGCTAAAAATTGCGCTGCGTTCTCCTGGGCCGAGAAAGTCAAATAAATCCAAATCCGTCAGATGGCGAAATTCATTGCTGCGTAAACTATTCTCGTTAATCGCGGCTAACTCTAATGAAGCAAGCAGCATGAGCGCAACCACAAAGGTGCTGCGGGGGCGGTCAATATAGGCCGCCACCAATGCACCACTGTCGCGTAATAAATCTAACTGACTTAAGTAAAGTTGCTGATATTCCTGCTGTTGTTGAAAGGGCAAATCAATTACCCGTAAGATAAATTGCCCGTCCATGAGGGCAATCACGGGTTCATTAGCCTCAGTATAACGCGGAGCCAATTCAGTCAATACCTCAATTTCGGCCATGTCCCGCTTCACATTCACCTCACCCAACGAGATGAGCCGACCTTGTTCATCCATTAAATCGGCAGGGTCGTAATAGAGGTTAGGTTTGGGGTTGTAGGTTTCGGGCTTAAGGTTAGAGCCATGCCGATAGACAATACTACCGACATTGATGAGGTAATAAAGCGCAATGGCGTGGGGGTCAGGCAAAATTTGTGAGCCATCACTGGCAATCACCGTAGCGCGCTCTGGGCGCGGCGGTAGGGGATAGGACTCGGCGAGGGCTTCATTGGTCGGGGCCGCGCCGACCCAATCAAAACGCTGTTGCTGTTGCACCTTTTCCGCCCTAACCACGCGCTCATGCAATTCGGTGAAGGCGGTGGAATAGTCGCGCAACAGGGCTTGCATTTTAATTTTGGCCTCACTCCGTAAATGGGCTTGCCCCGTGAGACTTTGCCCTAAAGCCTTGACTTGCGGGGCGACTTGGTTTAATTCAAGTGTCATAGTAATCAACGGAGTCACACCGCTTGCTGTGTCGCAAAGCAAGCGGTGCGACTCCAAGTTTCATTTATTACAACGACTTACGCAAACACCTCACCCCAGCCCTCTCCTACGTAGGAGAGGGCGCAAAATCTCCCCCCGATGTCGGGGGGATTAAGGGGGGTAGACTTGGCTTTTGCGTAAGTCCTATATATAAGAATACTTGCCTTATCGTTACTAGGCAATTTTACATGAAAAAAATGAGTGATAGGGAGTAGGAAGTAAGGAGTAAAATAAAACTCCTAACGGCTGAAAAACCGTTAGGAGTTTGTTATAATAAATTTAAATCAACCTTTATAAGGTTTAAAACCTTATAAAGGTTTCTATACTACGACTCCAAATGGCTACCCGTCGCATACTTCATGATGGATTCTTCACTGGCCTCGGCGCGGGATAATTCTTTCGCAATGTGTCCTTCATGCATGACCAGAACACGGTCACTCATGCCCAACACTTCGGGCAGTTCAGAGGACACCATCAACACCGCCAAGCCCTGTTCCGCCAAATCGACCATGACTTGATAGATTTCATTTTTACTGCCGACATCAATACCCCGTGTTGGCTCATCCAGCAAAAGCACCCGCGCCCCTAAAAAACGAGCGATAATCACCTTTTGTTGATTGCCACCACTCATACCAACCACTAAGTTATTAATGCCCGGCGTTTTGATCCGCAATTTCTTGACCATCTGCTGCACATGGTCAACTTCCTTTTGGCGATTAATGATCCAACGGGTACAAAATTCTTTTAGCCCAGAGATAGTGGTATTAAATTTAACTGACTGTTGAAGTAGCAAGCCCTCAGCCTTACGGTCTTCTGTCACCAGAGCCACTTTCTGGTCAATGGCATCTTTGGGCGAAGTGGGATTAAAAGGTTTACCATCTAACGTCATGGTGCCTTCATACGAGTCAGCCCCAAAAATGGCCCGCAGTAATTCGGTTCTACCCGCCCCACGCATCCCCGCCAGCCCGACAATTTCACCGGCGCGTACCTGGAGAGAAATATTGTGTAGCACCTTTGGGCGGTTTAACCCCTTAATATCTAACAAGACCTTGCCAATTTTGGCGTGCTTTTTGGGGTATATATCTTGTAAGTCACGACCCACCATCATTTTGACCAGACTATCCATGGTCACGTCAGAGACATCTTTTGAGCCAACTAAGCGGCCATCTTTAAATACCGTCACGCGGTCAGCAATCTCAAAGACTTCACTCAAACGATGGGAAATATAAATAATCGAAATGCCCCGCGCCGTGAGTGACCTAACGATTTGAAATAATTTTTCCATGTCCTTATCCCCTAGCACAGCGGATGGCTCATCCATGATGAGGACACGGGTTTCACGAGTTAAGGCTTTGGCAATTTCGACCAACTGCTGTTCCGCCACCGATAAGGTATCACATGGCACATCCAGTTGTAAGGAGACCCCTAAACGAGTGAGAATTTCCTGCGAGCGCGCCTTGGCCGTGTCCCAATCTACCAGCAACCCTTTTTGCGGTAAATGCCCCAGAAAGATATTTTCTGGGACAGTCAAATGGCGGGCCAGATTAAACTCTTGATAAATGGTGGAGATACCCAATTGTTGCGCGTGGTAAGGGCTTTTAATGTCAACGGATTGCCCCTGAAATATAATCTCGCCTTGGTCTTTGGGATATGCGCCCGCCAAAATTTTTATCAAGGTGGATTTGCCTGCCCCGTTTTCACCGAGCAAGGCATGAACTTCACCCTCACGAATCGATAAGTTGACTCCATCTAAGGCGATTACGCCAGGAAAACTTTTGCCAATCCCTTTCATTTCAAGAATTATCGGATTATTCGCCGTTTTATTCATGGTTTCTCCTAGCGATGTGATAGCTGGTCAATCGACACAGCTACGATAACCAGAATACCGGTAATGAGTACCTGGTAAATTGACTCGACCCCCATTAGTTGCAATCCATTACGAAAAACTCCCACAATCAGCGCGCCCACTAACGTTCCCATAATGTTGCCACGCCCCCCAAAAAGGCTCGTGCCACCTAACACAACGGCTGTGATGCTTTCAAGATTAGAGTTTTGGCCTGCTTGCGGGTCGCCCACGCCAGTTCGGGCCGTTAAAAGTAGCCCCGCAATCCCATAAAGCACGGCTGAAATGACATAAACAGAAATGAGCAACCGAGTGGTCGAAATGCCCGCCAAGCGTGCCGCTTCGGGATTATCACCCACCGCATAAAGATAGCGTCCGCCAGCCGTTGAACTTAGTACAAACCAAGCTATCAAAAACAAAATAACCATTAAGACTGAGCCATATGTGATAGCAGTACTACCAATGGTAAACGTTTTACCAAAAAAGGTCATAACATCGGGCAGATTAGTAATAGTTTGGGTCGTATAGATACGAATAACCGCAAAAGCAATACTATACGTACCAAGCGTCACAATAAACGGGGGCAACCGTATCATGGTAACTAAGGCCCCATTTAACAATCCAAACAACGCACTGATGACCAACCCAATTATAATGGCTAAGAACGGGTTAACCCCATAATCCACCGCCAAACTCGTCATCATAATTGAGCTAAGAGCCATTACCATACCACAGGAGAGGTCAATGCCAGAAGTCAAAATAATCAACGTTTGCCCAATAGCTAACGTCCCCACAACCATCACTTGTTGCACCACCAGAGATAAATTTGAGCCTGATAAAAACCTATCTGTTTGGGTAGCAAAAAATATACTGGCAAGTAAGAGTGCCATTAATGGACCGATGGCGGGTATCGCCATAATTTGTGACATCACATCTTTCATTTGTTTATTTTGGTTCGTCATGTTTGCTCCTGTAAGTAACTTGAAGACCAGCCTTTATAGGGTTTTGAAACCACAGCCAGTAAATCCCCCTCACCCCCGTCCCCTCTCCCAGTGGGAGAGGGGGGAAGTTTGACTCCCTCGCCTTTTGGGAGAGGGTTGGGGTGAGGGTCACAGTTCACTAAGTTAATAGCTATGAGTTTTGAACCCTATAAAGGCTTAAGCCATTACTTAATTATTTTTTATCACCCCAGCAATTTTCAAGACCAAAAACGGTATCTTGACCCTCAACACCCGCTTGGGCTTTATCCGTGATAAGCGTCACACCCGTGTCAGTGTAACCAGAGACTTTTTCGCCTGTTGAAGCAAATTTAACAATCGCATCTACCCCCATCGCCGCCATCTTCAAGGGATATTGTTGTGAAGTGGCCGCAATAACGCCATCTTTCACCCCTTGCACACCCGCACAACCACCGTCAACCGAGACAATCAACACATCTTTTTCTTTACCCGCCGCTTTAAGTGCGGTGTATGCCCCAAATGCGGCTGGTTCGTTAATCGTGTAGACCACATTGATTTCGGGGTCTTTGGTTAAACAATTTTCCATGGCTGTTTGGCCTTTGGCTTGGTCGCCCTGAGTGTCTTGGCTACAAACCACTTCGGCTGAGTTCACCAAGTCTTTAGCTGTCGCATCCACCGTCGCTAAACCATAACCCACCATGAAACCATTGTGACGTAATATACCGACAGTAATCCCTGGGGCTAAGTCTAAGGTCGCAATTTTCACTGGTTTACCGCCCATGGCTGCCTTCGCATACTGCCCAATCAAAATGCCCGCTTTGAAATTATCTGTCGCAAATAAGGCATCTGTTCCTTCCTGTGGGTCAGTCGGCGTATCCAAGGCAATCACCATCACACCCGCATCACGGGCTTTCTTAATTGCTGGCACAATCGCCTTAGTATCGCTAGGCGTAATCATAATCCCCTTCACGCCTGCATTGACCATGTTCTCAATGGCGGTCACTTGGCTTTCATTGTCACCATCAAATGAACCCGCCGCACTCATCAACTCGCCACCCGCCGCTTCAATCGCTTTGGTCGCGCCTTCTTTCATCTTCACAAAGAAAGGGTTCGTTTCCGTCTTCGTTACCAAACCCACTTTAATTTTACCACCAGCACTCGCATCAGCAGCAGGTTTCTCAGCCGCTTTCTCGGCAGGTTTCTCAGCCGCAGGTGTAGCCGCGCCCCCACAAGCACCGAGGAGCAAAGCAATAACCATCAAAACAACAGCTAATTTTACATTCCAAAAGCGACTGCGTGACTTGTTAAACATTTTTGGACTATGCATGATTCTTCCATCCTTTTTAGTTACTCTAAGTAATAAACAACACAACAATAAAAGTGATTTCAAAGCTAAATTGCCTTGAAAGGGCTTAAAATGGAGTAAACGGCTAGGTAGTATTACGGCTTATGTTCACCTCCTTTTTACCTATAGTTGATGACATGATGTTGTATTTAATACAAGTGATTGAGCTTAAGAGGATTGAGTTTAGTGATTTTTCTGTAAACGATTACAGAGCTAAGTGTTCAAATAATACCACAAAATAATTCAATTGTCAAGCACTTGTTTGAAAAAGTCACCACTAATTTTAGCAAATCAATTTTCTATCAGCAAAAAATGATTATTTACTGTAAACGATTACACAAATAATTTTAAACTCCTCTTCCTGCGGCATGTATCTAGTACATGCTTGACATAAGTAACCCCACAGTTCAAAATCACACCTACAAGGTCTTGAAGACCTTGTAGGTCTAAACTGCGAACTTATTTACGCCAAGCTGTACTAGCCATCCTAAACGAGGTTTGGTTTTGGCAGAACGGGACTCGGCTTGCGGTGTGATACATAAAGCAATCATTGCTTCTCCCATTGGGTTAGTAAAAAGTGAGAACTACTAACGATAATTTAACTAATTACTGAAAATAAATTAGCTAACCAGCTATTTTTTGAGGTTGGAGTTACTGAGGGGAAATTGCGACCATGTACGGGGGTAAAATATAAGAGTTGAACTGAGGTAAGATTATCCTGCTCATCATAATCAAGACGCGCATACGGGAAACGAATTGGTATATCGCTCACTTGCGCTTTATTAGTAAATAATGCCTGTAAATTTTCAGATGAAACTTGACTAAAATCAGGATTCCAGCTGCCAGTGTTAATATAGATATTGCCTGAGCCAAAAATTTGTTGGCTAGGATGATGAGTATGTCCAAAAATAACGACTTTGGCTTTCTCTTTTTTAAGAATTTCTAGGGCAGCTTCATGTAATAACGTTTGCTGATGCTGTTGTTCGGCCTGCCCAATCGCTAAAGGGTCACTGGGTAATAGATTAACTAAATTAGGCGCGACTTCATGCTCTAATAAAGGCATGGTAAAGTGGAGATAATGCAATAAATGGTAATGAAATTCGCGGCGAAATTTAGACTCTTGGGCATAACGCGCCGATAAATCTAGGTGTTGGTCTACATCTTGTAAGGTTTGCCAAAAACTATCCTGAGCCAATTGCGGAGCTTGATTAAAATAAGTCAGCACTAATTGGATAGCTAGCGGAAAATCCCAGGCCAGTGCATACCAAATTAAACTAGTGATAGGTTTAAAATCAGCCACTAACCAGGGTTGATCGGCTTTATCAGCTAATAAATTAACCACAAAGGTTGAAGCGGGTGGGTAATAAAGTAATTCCAGTTTTTCGGGCCGACGAGGGTCAATAAAATCTGGATAACGGTTAATTTTTTCAGCTTGTTGATGCCCATGTTCAATGTAAACCTGCCGTCGATTGAGAAATTCGCCCGCAAAAACAAGCAAAGAAGCGCGTTCACCCGAAGCCCGCAAAAGCTCACGCACCCGATTTTTAATGGCGGGCCAATAAAGGTGAACATCATGCTCCCCTTTAACAATGACTAAGCGACGTTGGGGGGCTTCAGTTTGTAAAAAATTGGCTAAGGCTTCAAACACCTCGGCATATTCAAACGCAATTATTTTTAATTGCTTTAAAGCGGTAATTTCAGATGAATCAGGAAAGTAGGGGTTATGCTCATTCCCCAATGATACGCTGAGAAAATCAAAGGTATCCCCATTGAGAATGAGTTCCACTTCTTGCTGTAACTGGTCACTTTCTTGTCGAATTTGTTGCAAGAAATGAGGCAAGGCTTCGCCAATAAGCCTTAAATTTGACCAACCTGGCTTAACACTAAGATGTAAATCTGACAACACAATCTTTACTTTCTGTCGCACCGTTCATCCCTTTAGGTAAAATGTCCTAACATTATACCCCAGACCTAAAAAGGTTGACAATTCAACTCTAGTTATCATAGATACAGCGCGAAGTCATCAATTGGAGTCGCAAACATGCGTTATCCCACATTTAACATTCATACAATAATCGCTGTTCGCCACGAAAACCGCATGTCATTCTGAGTGAAGCGAGGAATCCCTGCAACTTTGACCTAAAAATAAGATTATTAGGACTTACGCAGGAGTCCGCAATTCTTTGCGGACAGCCCGCAAATGATTGCGGACTCCTACCACAAATGAGCCATTTTTGCGTAAGTCCCGGACTCCTACCACAAATGAGCCATTTTTGCGTAAGTCCTAATTATCGGGGCCGAAAACCGCTTTGGTAGGCAGAGTCTTGAGGGATTCTTCACTCCGCTTTGCTCCGTTCAGAATGACATGGCGTTTAATTCACTCGTTTTCGTAGCGATAGACCACTATTGTAATATTGTTAGATGTGAGATAACTCAAGTTTGTGGCTCCAGTTTGTGACCTCGCGTGGTATAACAGAGAAAAATTATTCGTTTCAGACAAAATCCAGTATAATACCATTAAAATAATCACTACGTCCCTAGTGTCCTGTCAAGCGTGATTTGAGGTAGATAATTCAAAATATCTACCTCAAAATAGCTTGCCTCATTTATAAACCATGTTACAAACCATTCGCGTTTTATTAGTAGAAGATGATGAAGATGATTATTTGTTGACACAAAAATTATTTCTGGAAATTAAGCATCATCATTATCAATTGGATTGGGCTACTACTTATCAAACCGCGCTTGACCTCATGCTGAAAAATGAGCATCAGGTCTATTTGGTGGATTATCATTTAGGCGCGCACGCTGGGCTTGAACTCATTGAAGCGGTGGTTCAAAAAAATAGTGAGGCCCCTATCATTTTATTAACCGGGCTAGATGAATATGAGATGGACATGAAGGCCATGGCCATCGGCGCACAAGATTATTTGGTGAAAGGGCAGCTTGATGCTAACATGCTAGAACGTTCCATTCGTTATGCGATTGAACGCAAGCAATCCGAAAAAATATTACGAAGAAGCCGCGATACTTTACGGGCTTTAATGGATGCTTCCACCGAAATCATGCTACTCGTTGAGCCTGATTTCACGATTACCACCCTCAACCACGCCACCGCCAATTATTTACATCAACCTATCCATCAGCTAATGGGGCAATCTCTCTTAGAGCTATTTGCAGAGGATAACGCGCTCTTAACAGAACTAACGCAGGTGACGGAGACGGGCCATCCCATCCGTTTACAACACCAACACAAGACGTATTGGTTTGATACTAACATTCATCCAATTTACAATAAAAAAGGGGAAATCACCCAAATTGCCCTATTTTCCAATGACATCACCCAGCGCAAAGCGACTGAATTAGCCTTACATAAAAGTGAAGAATTATTTCGACAAGTGATAACCTCGATTAGTGACCATATCTATGTCGCCCATATTACGGCCGCTAATGGTTGGCAAAATATCTATCACTCGCCTGCGGTAACTACCTTGACGGGCTATCCGTTAGAAAACTTTACGCATGATTGGTATTTTTGGCAAAATCACGTTATTTATCCCGCTGACCGCGCGTTAGCCCTGCAGCAAAGCCGTAACTTAGAGCAAGGACAAGCCAGCGAAACTGAATATCGAATTAAACATGCTAGTGGCGAAATTCTGTGGATACGTGATAGCGCGCGGGTGGAAGTTAAAGATGGTCTGAAAATTGTCTATGGGGTGGTGAGTAATATAAGTAGCCGCAAATGGTCAGATGAGACGATTCGGGAAGCCTATCAACGACTCACTTTCTATATGATGCATTCGCCACTCATTGTGGTGGAATGGGACAAAACCTTTAGAGTCCTCCATTGGTCACTGGAGGCCACCGAAATCTTTGGTTGGTCAGCCATAGAGGTGATAGGTAAAACGCCCTTTGATTGGCCTTTTATACCCTTAGCCGATTCACAGCCCTTTGGGCAGATTATTCAAGGGTTACTTAATGGCTCATGGTCACATTATGTCGCGATTACTAGTCATTACACCAAAAGCGGTCAAATTATTTATTGCGAATGGTATATCTCGGTTCTCTTTGACGAAAAGAACCAGATGACCTCTATTTTGTCACTCATTTTGGATATTACGGAACGTCGTCGCGCCGAAATTGCCCTGAGAGCCGAGCGGGCCTCCTTAGCCGAAAAGGTGAAAGAACGCACCCTAGAGTTAGAGGTGGTTAACGCGGAATTGAAACGAACCGCGCGGCTCAAAGATGAATTTCTGGCAAATATGAGCCATGAACTCCGCACCCCCCTCAACGCCATTCTTGGCATGTCGGAGGTGTTACAAGAACAGATTTTTGGCCCTGTGAATGAGCGTCAATTACGCCAAATTAAAACCATTGAGGAAAGTGGGCAACATCTTCTAAACCTCATCAATGATATTTTAGACCTCTCTAAAATGGAAGCGGGCATGTTTGAGCTACACTTCCATCCCGTCTCATTGGAAAGTCTGTGTGACACGAGTCTTCAATTTGTTAAGCAACTCGCCCTCAAAAAACAAATCACCTATCAGACAAACTATGACCATAAAAATATGTTGGTGTTAGTCGATGAGTTACGCTTGAAACAAATTTTAGTCAATTTACTGACCAATGCGGTCAAATTTACCCCGCCTGGCGGTCACATTGGCTTAGAATTTAAGCTAGATTTAGAACAAGAACTCATTCAGTTTATCGTGTGGGATAAGGGCATCGGCATTAGCGAAAGTGACATGAAATATCTCTTTCAGCCCTTTATCCAATTAGATAGCGGCCTCAGTCGTACCCAAGAAGGGACGGGACTAGGTTTATATCTCGTGTATCAACTTATCCAACTCCATGGCGGCTCAATTCAACTAGAAAGCAGCGTTGGCACGGGCAGTCGCTTTACCATTCATTTACCCTTAAAACCTGTAACCCCACTGGCCCCCCCCCCTTGTCTGCCACCCCGCCCCCACCGCCCACTTTCGACCAGGCTATGGAAACCCTTATTTTATTGGTGGAAGATAATGAAACCAATATTCAACTCATCAATGATTATCTAACCATGTTTGGGTATCAATTAGTCTTCGCCACTTCGGGCTTTGAGGCCATCATCAAAGCCAAAGAAACCCACCCCGATTTGATTTTAATGGATATTCAAATGCCTCACATGAATGGCTTTCAAGCCACCCAACAAATTCGCGCCAATGCGGAGTTAGCCCACACGCCCATCATCGCCCTCACCGCCTTAGCCATGCCTGGCGACTGTGAACGTTGCCTAGCTGCAGGCATCAATGAATATCTGAGTAAACCGATTAACTTACGTAAATTAATCGAGTTAATACGACATTACACCATGTGGAGTCCAAATCTTTAGATTTGTTAGATTGGGCTGACAAATCTAAAGATTTGGACTCCATTTTATGACCTGTTAAGTAACCATGTCCACTCAATTACAAAACACCATCCTCATTGTAGATGATACCGCCACCGTACGCGAAACCCTAGAAAGTCTACTGTACCCCGCAGGTTATAAGATTTTGTTAGCTGAAAATGCTCAACAAGCCCTTAACATCCTACCCAACGAACCCGTTGATGTTATCTTACTAGATGTTATGATGCCCGATATTGATGGGTTGACCCTCTGCCGCCAGCTAAAAGCGCACCCCCAATGGCAACATATCCCTATCATCATCATTACGGCCTTAAATAGTCGGCAAGATTTAATTGCCGCCTTAGAAGCGGGGACGGATGAATTTTTAACCAAACCCGTCAATGGGATAGAATTACGCGCCCGCGTTCGTTCCATGTTACGGCTAAAACATCAATTTGATGAGCTACAACGCGCCCTGAAGTTACGTGAAGATTTATCTCACATGATTGTCCATGATATGCGTTCCCCGTTAATGGCAATCATGGGCTTTAGCCAAATGATGAAAGATGACACCAATTTAACCGCCTCACAAACAGAAGACATTGGGGTTATTCATCGTCTGGCCAATCAAGTTAATTCATTTATCAATGATTTATTACTCATTGCTAAAATGGAAGCCAACAAACTGGGGATCAATCCCAGTTCGGTTGACTTAGTACAATTAATTACCAAAGTGCAAACAGGTCAAAATATTATCGCCCAATCGAAAAATATAAAACTGACCTTTACGCCCCCCCCTGAGACGATTGCCCCACAAATGGTAGATGCTAATTTGATAGAACGGGTCATAGACAATCTCATTTCTAACGCCGTGAAATATTCCCCCAAAAATAGCACCATCACCTTACGTTTACAAAACGAAACCCATCTTCAATTACAGGTCATTGACGAAGGTTACGGTATTCCGCCAGAGCATCATGGGACTATTTTTAATAAATTTGAAATCGTGAATTTAAGAAATGAAGGGATTACACAAACGGGATTAGGGTTAACCTTTTGCAAGTTGGTCATGGACGCGCATGAGGGTGACATTTCCGTGAAAAGTAATGTCCCGAAAGGCTCAATTTTTACCATTACTTTCAACCCATAAAGGATCATTTGATGAGAGCAAATACCATTTTAATTGTTGATGATACACCCAGCGCGCGGGACATTTTGGAAGGTGCGCTCTATAAGGAAAATTACCAGCTCCTTTTTGCCGAAAATGGTTTAGAGGCTCTGCAAATAGTTGAAACTCAGCCCGTAGATGTCATTTTGCTTGATGTCATGATGCCTGGCATGGATGGCTTTGAAGTGTGCCAACACATTAGAGCCATCCCCCATTTGGCGGAAATCACCATCATTATGATAACGGCCTTAGATGACCGTAACTCAAAATTACGGGGCATTGAGGTCGGGGCAGATGATTTTATCAACAAGCCCTTTGACCATTTAGAGCTACGCACTAGATTGCGAACCATTACTAAACTCAATCGTTATCGCCGCTTGGTGACGGAACGAGCCAGATTTAATTGGGTTTTGGAGCAAGTTCAGGAGGGCTACTTAGTCATCAATGAGCAAGACCAAATTCTCTATGCGAATCAACAAGCGCAGCTTTATCTTAACCTCCCGCCCACCCCGCTTGACCCCGCCCTGACTTTTCGTCAGTTAAGCCAACAATCTTACACCTGTCAACCTGAAGAAATTTGGGCCAATTGGCCGAATCCCGCCACCCCGTATTACCTCGTCCGCCCTGAAACCCCAACCACGCAAGACCTGTGGCTACAAGTGAATTTATTTGAGCAATCATCTCAGCCTCAAACGGAATATGTCATACGCTTACAAAATATCACTTCCGAGATTGCCAGCCAACGGATTATGTGGGCGTTTCATGAACAGATTAGCCACAAAATCCGCACGCCGTTGTCACATGTGATTATGTCGTTAAAATTATTGACGTATGAAACAAAATTACTCACCGCAGAAGACATGACCTACTTTATCAAAACAGCCGAGGAAGGGGCAACCCGCCTAGAAAATTCGGTAGATGAGGTCTTTGAATATTTAGACATCATGTCTAGCGACGCGATAAAACATCAACCCCTCGTTTTAAACTCCTTAGCGGCAATAATCGAAGAGATTCGCATCTATTTAGAGCTACAAACGGTCAACCTAATTCTAGCTGACCCTGACCTAGCTCAAGCCTCAATTCCTTTATGTGAACATAAATTACATTTAATTTTCTGGAAATTATTAGAAAATGCCAAGAAATTTCACCCCGAAAATCAGCCCCACATTCAAATCACGGTTAGCGCGGTGGGCGCAACCGTCCAAATCCAAATCCAAGATGATGGGATTCATATCTCGCCAGAGGCATTAACCAAAGTGTGGCTGCCTTATTATCAAGGCGACAAATATTTTACGGGCGAAATGGAGGGCATGGGGCTAGGATTAACGGTGGTGGCTTCGTTGGTGTGGGGGGTGAATGGGCATTGCCACATTTATAATCGCCCCGACCAACCTGGCGTAATCATTGAGCTAACGTTGCCGAGGCGATAACGGAGTCCAAATTTTCAGATTTGACGGTCAAATCTGAAAATTTGGACTCCGTTATCGCTAGGACTTACGCAGGAGTCCGCAATTCTTTGCGGATAGCCCGCAAATGATTGCGGACTCCTGCCACAAATAAGCCATTTTTGCGTAAGTCCTGCGGACTCCTGCCACAAATAAGCCATTTTTGCGTAAGTCCTAATCACCTGAAAATTTACAAGTGGACATAATTTACCAGGAGATGAAACCATGCTTATTGCAATTGTATCTGACATTCACGATAATATTTGGCAATTGAAGAAGGTCAGCCAAGCCATTAATGACCTGGCTGCCGAGGTAGTTATTTTTTGTGGCGATTTTTGCGCGCCCTTTACATTGAAGCAATTAGCGGAAGATTTCAAAGGGCCAATCCATGTGGTTTGGGGAAATAATGATGGGGATAAATGGTTATTAACTACCATTGCCATGAATGTAGGTAATGTGACACTTTATGGCGAACATGCGGAGTTGGTGGTTGCGGGGCAAAAGATAGCCGTTAATCATTACCCAACCATCGGGCGGCGTTTGGCAGAGAGTGGGGCATACAATTTAGTTTGCTATGGACATGACCACCTCGCCTTGATTGAACAGGTGGGAAATACGCTTTTGGTCAACCCAGGGGAAGTGATGGGGCGATTTGGCAAGGTAACTTTTGCAGTATATGATACTGACCACCATGAGGCCAAATTAGTAGAAATCCCCTGATAAAATGAGCCAAATACAAACGAGTACTATCTTGATTGTGGACGATAAGCCTTTGAATTGTCAAACCTTAGCCGCCTTACTTCATGGGCAAGGCTATCAATTAGCCTTCGCGCTGAATGGTTTTGAAGCTTTAACCCAAGCAGCTATGCTCATGCCCGACTTAATTTTACTTGATGTGATGATGCCTGGCATGAGTGGCTTTGAAGTGTGCCAACATTTACGAGCCAACCCGTTGCTGGCTGAAGTTCCTATCATTCTCATTACAAGCCTTGATGACCAAAAATCACGTTTAGAGGGGTTAGAAGCGGGCGCGGATGATTTCATCCCCAAGCCATTTAACATTATCGAACTCCAGGCGCGGGTGCGAACCATCACCCGTTTAAATCGTTATCGAAGTTTACGCGAGGAACGCCAAAAACTCATCCAAGCGTATGAAGAAACCTTAACGGGCTGGGCGCGCGCCCTAGAGCTTAAAGATAATGAAACAATGGGACATTCGCAACGAGTGACCGAGCTAACGGTGGAGTTGGGCCGCATTATGAAGATAAGTGAAGATGAACTCGTCCATATTCGTCGCGGGGCCTTACTCCATGATATTGGCAAAATGGGCGTACCTGACTATATTTTACGTAAAACCTCCGCCTTAAATGACGCGGAACGAGTAATTATTGAACAGCACCCCACTTATGCTTATCAAATGCTCTCCCCAATTGAATATCTACACCCTGCGCTAGATATTCCCTACTGTCATCATGAACATTGGGATGGGCAAGGGTATCCGCGCGGCCTAAAACATGAGCAAATCCCTTTAGCGGCGCGCATTTTTGCGGTGGTCGATGTTTGGGATGCCCTCTCAGTTGACCGTCCCTATCGTACTGCCTGGTCTACCGAAAAAATTATCAGCTATATTCAAAGTTTGGCTGGCACACAATTTGACCCGCAAGTTGTGGTTGCATTTTTGGAGGCATTGCCACGATTAGATAAAACTTTAGGTCTTCTTTATGAGTAGGGGATTGTTCATTTAGTTTTTAGTACATGGTCAGACAAGAATGTCCGACCCACCAACGGTAGAACAGACATTCTTGTCTGTTCGGATATACTCAGTATCTCAAGATTTGAGTGCAACTACTAAATCACCCTCACCCCCCGCCCCTCTCCCAAAGGGCGAGGGGAGACAAGAGACTCCCTCGCCCTTTGGGAGAGGCCAAAGGGCGAGGGGAGACAAGAGACTCCCTCGCCCTTTGGGAGAGGGCTGGGGTGAGGGTGACAAATCTTGAGATACTGATACTAGGAATTAAGTGAACAGTCCAGTAGGGGTTCAAAATTTTGAACCCCTACTTTTTTCATTTCCTAACGTAATATTATTGGCAAGAAACTAAACTGTGGTTTTATAGGTAATTTGAGACTAAATGCCTCTGGCTTAACCATCTCGCTGGCATTGCCTGCCGCATCATGGGCGATAACCGTCCATTGATATGAACCTGGGGGTAAATCAAAAGTGGGCGTATAACTGGTGGTGGTGGTAGTGATAACGAAAGCGACTTGATTAAGCGGTGTTATTATCAACGTGTAGCTGACTACCCCCACATTATCGATGGCCGCCTGCCAGGTGAACATGGGGCGCAAAAAAAGCAAGGTAATCGCCTGAATCGGCGTGAGTAAAATTAAATTTGAGTCGCTGATGGGAAATGTGGGCGCAATGGTATCAGCGTCCACTGTTACCACCATGACAATCGTTTCCGTCACGGTACCGTCACCAACAGTAATGGTAATAATTTCCGTTCCGATAAAATCAGGGTTAGGTAAATAAATCACTTGGCCGTTACTAATCACCACCTCGCCATGTAAGGGTGGCGTAACAATGGTCGTGGTAGAGGGGGTTTGTGACCAAGTGATAGGCCAAGTAACCGTAACGCCCGGTGTCACTGTAATGGGCGGGGTAGGCGTAATCACTTGTCGCGGCAATACCTCCAGCCACACCAATGCCATGTTGGTCAAATTACCATTCGTAACACCATAATCAAAATAATCCTCCCCCACAAAATCAGGCTCAGGGGTATAAATAATCGTCGTGCCATTTAAGGTCGCAGTTCCATGCTGCGGCGTGCCGATAGTGGTTAATTCAAGCGGCAAGTTGAAAATATCGGTGTCATTAGCCAACACCGCCACCGTCACCGCCAAATTTTGCGTTGTCGTTATGAAATCACTCATGGCAACGGGTGGCATAGCCGAAACCACCTCAACCACAATTTGGGCCGTGGCTGTAAGGAGGCCATTAGTCGTGATATAGCTAAAGGTATCCGTCCCCGTAAAATCAGGGGCAGGTGTAAAATTAACATTATTACCGTTTACCACAGCAATCCCATGTTGAGGGTCACTCACCGCCTGAATAGTCAAACCCACTTGGTCTATATCGGTGTCATTCGCTAATGGCTGAAGCGTGATGGATACATTTTGCGTTGTCGTCGCCAGGTCGTCGCGGGCGATGAGGCCATCAGTAACGGGTTTAACCGTGACCGTTACTAGGCCGAGGTCAGCCACTTCGCCATTCATCACAATATACATAAAGCTGTCCAGGCCATAAAAATTGAGCCTGGGGGTGTATAACACCTGTGAGCCACTGATAATCGTAACCCCATGCAATGGCACACTGACCGTTAATAAACTTAAGCCCGTTCCCTGATGAGTGTCATTCGCCAGCACATCTATCAAAATTGGCACATCCTCATCCGTCACCACCTCATCAGGCCGCCCAATTTCCCCCTGATTACCCACTAAAACCGTTATCTCCGCTTGCGCCGTCCCGCCATGCCCATCAATAATGGTATACGTAAACGTTACCACGCCATTAAAATTCACGGGCGGGATATAAATAATTATTTCACCCCTGAGAGCCGCCGTGCCATGAAGCGGTAGGCTCACCGTCGTTATGGTTAATATATCGCCCACATCAGGGTCAAAGTCATTCGCTAACACAGTCAACGTGATAGACGTTTCTTCAGGTGTGGTGGCTAAGTCGGCTTGGGCAATGGGCGCATCATTGACATTAATAACCGTAAGGGTGAATAAGGTACTCGCTGAGGCCAAGCTGCTATCTTTAGCGATGACCTTAATGCTCCAGGCCCCGACATCCACATTGGCGGGGGTACCGCTAAAAACTCGCGTGGTCGGATTAAAGGCCAACCAACTTGGCAAGGGCAAACCGTCACTCAGAGTTACAGTATAGGTCAACGTATCGTCGGCATCGACATCCGTGAAGGTATGGGTTGCCATGATAAAGCTAAATGAATTATTTTCTAGCACGGTTTGGCTAGGAATAGGCTGCATGAGGAAGGGTGGATTATTTACATTAAGTACCGTCACGGTGAAACTTTGGGTAACAAAAGCCCCCGCCAAATCCTTCGCCATCACTTGAATCGGCCAATTGCCCAAATCATTGTTGGTGGCGGTGCCGCTAAAAGTGCGTGTATTCGGGTTAAAAGTCAACCAACTCGGTAAAAATTGGGCGCTATATGTCAGCACATCGCCCGTATCAACATCATAAAAAGCCGATGTGGGCAAGGTAAATTTCATTAAATCACTTTCCATGACCGTTTGATTAGGTAACATAAGCGTAATAGTGGGCGGGTCATTGACGGCCTTAATAGTGAGAAATACCGTTGCTAAATTAGAGGTCAAACCGTCATCATCTTTAATGGTATAAGTAAATATGTCCGTCCCATTAAAATCAGGCTGCGGCAAATAGCTAACCGAGCCAGTAATATTAAATGTTATTACGCCATGCAGGGGCGGGCTAATGAGGTTAAAAGTGGCGGGGACAATATAACCATCACGGTCATAATCATTACTAAAAATAGTCGGCGTTATCAGCGTATCCTCTAGCCCCATGAGAGTATCATTTTGAGCAATGGGCGCAATATTGGGTGGGGCATCATTATCTATATTGATGAGTGTAATGACATTAGAGAAAGGGGTGAGATTATTATAAACAGGGTCAGCACTCAGGGCAGGTAGAATTTGCACGGTGTAAACGACATTATCGTCATATATCGTATCATCCATCCCCGTGATGGTGATAGTTTGCGAAATATTCCAATTACCCAAAGTAAATGTAATGACCGTAGGCGTAACCACACCCTCGGTTAAATCACTACTAGCAAATGAGATAACGGTGGTGGCAGTGGGTTCGCTGGTGAGGCTGACACTAAACATCACTGTTCCGCCTAATTCAGTAGTGGTCAGCCCACTAGCTAGGGAAGTAGATATCCCCGCTATATCATCATCGAGATTAATGAGAGTTACACCATCAGGGTTAAGCAAATCATACGCGGAGTTAGAATTGCCCACTTGCGTTTCAATAGTGTAAACCATATTCCCATCCATAACCCAATCATTTACGCCATTCACCGTAATCAATTGGGGAATAGACCAATTGGTAACATCAAACGTCACCAAAGTTGGGGTCACTGTCCCTTCAGTAAAATTAAGACTAGTTAAGGTAATAGGAACAGTTGTCGTTGGGGCATTATTCAACACAATATTAAAATTGGCAAAATCTCCCCATTCGCTGGTGGTCAAGCCAATCGTTGGAATAATCGTAATGCCTGGGGCATCATCATCTAAATTAAGCAAATTTACGCTGGTCGGATGAAGGCCATTATAAAAAGGGTCGCCGCTAGTCGCCGTCATTTGGATGGTATAGGCCAGGTTGCCATCAACCACATTATCATCTTGCCCCGTTACCGTCACCGTTTGGGGCATATTCCAATCAGTAGGCGTAAAAATTATTACAGTAGGGCTAGGCAACCCCTCAGCGATGACAGAACTCGCGAGGTCAATAATTACGCTTGCTGTCGGCTGACTGGTGAGGGTCATGGCGAATGTAGCGGTGATGGTGCCACCCTCATTGGTCAATAAATTATTGACAGGATTGACCACCACACCCGCCACATCGTCATCTAAAATTCGCAGTGTAGTCGTAATATTTGTCCCAATGACACTATTAGTAATAGCCGTCAGGGTAAAATCCACCGTTTCAGACCCCTCAGCTATCAAATCATCTGTAATGGGCAGCGTAATTGTTTGATTACCCTGGCTACCCATAAAAGTAATAAGTTTGGGAAAGCCACTATTATTGTAATCTACGTCTACCGTTGCCGTCCCGCCCGTAATATCGACTTGCACTTGGGCCATGCCCGTACCTGTGCGGGTTAAGGTGATGACCGCGGCCCCTGAATTTTCATTGACAGCATAAGTAAGGGCTGAAAATTGAATGGTGGAGGTCAACACTACAGGTACGGAGTCCGATTCATACGCGCCGATATCAACCGTACCATTCATAATGCGAGTATACCCCCGTTGGTCAGTCGTGGGCGCGCCACTGTTATTTCCCTTATCAATCGCGGGGCTACCCGTGAGCAAAGCATGGGTATCAGTTGAACCGCCATTATTTTGTAATGGGCCAACACTGGGGTCAAGCGGCAGGCCAGATGTGCCAGATAAAGTGGTCGTGGCAATCAAACCCGTACTCCATATAGGCTCAGATATACCTATCAAATTATGACCCTGGTCGGTAAATGAACCAAAAACATCCTTAATGATAAAAAACCCTGGATTATCACTATTCTTAGCAATCATTGTGCTACTAATTTTAATTTTTTTAGTCGAGGAATTATAAATTCCCCCGCCGCTACCGAACCCATCTGCCCCATAATCAGCATGATTATTAGCAACTGTTACGTAATCAAGATTTAACTCGGTTGAACTATCCTGATAAATAGCCCCACCATGATAATTAGCCATATTGCCACTAAGTGTACTATTGGTCATAGTAATACGGCCGCTGCCCTGATTATACATCCCCCCGCCGCCACCATTACCGAAAGCCACCGAATAAGTCGATTTATTACTAATAACGCTACTATTACTTATCACTAAATTACCGCTATTATAAATTCCCCCACCATTTACGGCCTGATTATCTCTCAGTGTAGAGTTAGTAATAGTTACAACTCCTTGGTTGTAAATTCCCCCGCCATCACCGCTGCTTGGTTTGCCTTTAGTAATGGTTAACGCATTAAAGGTAACATGCCCACTATCAATATAAAAAACGCGGTCATTTGAATCGCCCGAAATAGTCAGATTAGCCACACTACTGCCATCTATTGTTATATTACTAGTAATGATAGGAAGCTGAGAGCTTAAAGTAATAATCGCATTATTACTCAAATTAAATGTAATATCATCAGCCCCAAAGCCAGCCCCACAATCACTATAGGTTAGATTATCATTATTCGCATTAGAAATAGCCTCCCGCAAAATACAACTACCGTCAGATGCAACGGTATCCAAGGTGCTATTAACCGTAATACCCGCCGCATACGCTAGTGACATGGAAAAAAAGGCCAGGGTCAGGGCTAAAACCCAGGCCG
This sequence comes from Chloroflexota bacterium, assembly GCA_020049115.1. Lineage (GTDB taxonomy): Bacteria > Chloroflexota > Anaerolineae > 4572-78 > J111 > JAIFLK01. Next base: position 22,652 of record JAIFLK010000249.1, read on the forward strand.
AGGTCAGCTTAAGTGATTGTTTAGATACCATAGTAAACTCCTTAAAGTTCGGCAATAATTTGTCGAATAACTAGTTTAACAGGCGGTAGGCTACGCTTAATCGTTTCCCAAATTAATTTGTAATTAACCCCAAAATAAAAATGGATTAATTTATCACGCATACCCGCCATTTGTTTCCAGGGAATTTGTGGATATTTTTGGCGAACATCATCAGGAATATTTTTAGTTGCTTCTCCCATGATTTCAAATTTTCGCATAAGCGCACTCGAAGTTTTGTCATCTATACTGCGTTTCAAATGAAAACTACACTTTTGGCATAGGAGTCCGCAATCATTTGCGGACAGCCCGCAAAGGATTGCGGACTCCTAATGGTCATCATAAAAGTGTAAGTCTCAAACGAAATGCAGTATAGAGCAATGAAGTTAAATAAATCAGCTCCACTTAAAAAATCAACCAATATATCTACATCACTGTTCTTATGCTGTGTTCCTTTAACATAAGAACCAAACAACCCCTTAAGCTCGGCTTTATATTTAAGTCGAACCTCAGCTTTCAATTGAGATAACCGTTGTAAGATATTCTGTACAATTATACTGCTCATAATATATACCCCATTTAATCGTCATTAGTAATAAATAGCAAGCCCACATTAGGCACACCCAATGTCAAATTATACGGTTGATTCAATTGGATAATGACACTTTCAGTGGACTCTATTACGGTATCATTCAAAATAGCGACAGCAAACATGGCTTGCGTTTGCCCAGGAATAAAAGTCAGCGTGCCACTTACCCCCACATAATCGCTGCTCGCTTGCGCCGTACCGTCTAAGAACTGATAATTAACCGTTGCCGTCACCAAAACGGGTTTATTTAAAGTCACCGTAATAAGCGCAATGCCCCCATTTTCCGTAATAGTATAATTTTCTTGGGATAACTGCACTTGCGGCCACACATCATCATCTAAAATGGTAATCGTGCTGAGGTTAGGTTGGCCTAACAAAGCATTTATGGGATGCGTTAACGTCATGGCAAAGGATTTATCCCCTTCCGTTAAGAAATTGTCATGGATAGGTATCGTCATTTGCTGACTCACTTGCCCTGGCAACATGGTGAGCGTGCCACTCATGGGCGTGTAATCACGTCCCGCCAGGGCAGGGTTAGATACGGTTAGGTCGCCCGTTTGATAATCCACCGAGACGGTAAAACTAGAGGGCGTGTTTAAAGTGGTGGTTATTATTACAAAAGGTGTATTTTCTACCACCTGATAATTGGAGCTGCTCCATTGGACAATCGGCTTGGAGTCATTATCAATAATATTAAGCGTGGCGCGGTTGGGCTGACCTAAAATTAAGCCATTGGGCTGTGTTAGTTGTAAAAACACCGTTTCATTGAACTCATTCAACGTATCGCCAATCAGCGTCAAAGTAACGATAGCTTGCGTTTGCAAAGGTGCAAACGTGACTGTTTGGCTGAGAGGTTGATAATCGCTACCCGCTTGGGCCGTACCATTCAGGCTCACCACCTGAACCGTGGTGGTCATGGCGACGGGCGCGCTCAAAGTCACGGTAACTGAGGCTGTTGCTTCCCCTTCATTCACAAAATAGATAGGCAGATTAAATTTCACTTGCGGGGCATCATCACTGATAATTGTAATGTTCGCCAGGCTGGTGCTGGTGAGTTGGCGGGTTAAGATTACGTTAGGAGTCGCAACGCTTGCTTTGCGCCCCACAGGTAAAACTGGCAAAATCCCCCCCAAAAGGAGGGAAGTGGCACTCTCTCGCCCTGTTCCCCGCAAAATCAGTGGCAAATAAATGGCCTTTGGCTGACGCAATGTTTCACGCCCCATGAGGAGTGAGTTGAGCGAAACCACAAAGCTTTCAGGCAACTCTACTAGCGTATCATTAGTAATAGTTATTATCAAAGTTTGGGTAATTTGACTCGGCGTAAATGTAATTAGGCCACTTTGCGCCAAATAATCTGCTCCCGCCCTGGCCGTGCCATCGGCGGTTTGATAAGCAGCGGTCACGGTTAAAGCGGACGGTTGACTCAGAGTGGTGGTTAAAACCACCACGCCCGCCGCTTCATTTACGACATAATCTGTCGGATTGAATTGCACTAGGGGGGGAGTATCGTTATCAATAATTACTAAAGTTGCAGTCATGGGCGTGCCGAGTATCGCCCCCTGTGGCTGGCTCAGTTGTAAGCCAATCTGCTCAGTGGTTTCATCCAGGCGGTCATCTATCAAAGAGATGGCAAAAGTGGCTTGATTACTGCCTACGACAAAGATAAGTGTGCCAGAAATGGCAAGATAATCCTGATTAGCAAGGGCGGTGTCAGCAAGTGTGGTGTAATCAATGGTTATATTTTGTGAGGCAGGTGCATTTAAAGTTACCGTAATCAAGGCTTGGGGCTGCCCCTCATCCGCCAAAAAAATGGCTTGGGCAAAAGTAGCCACAATGGGCGTAGGCGTAGGCATGGCAGTTGAAGTAGCCGTTGGTGGCGGAGATGGCGTAAAAGTAGGGCTAGGTGTAGAGGTTAAGGTTGGGGTTTCAGTGGGTATGGCGGTCTCGGTGGGCGTGGACGGGGCGTGAGTTGGGACAGCAGGGGCCGCCGTAGTCGGCGTATTCACCACAGGTGTCGGTGTATTAACAATCGGTGTCGGTGTATTAACAAGGGGAGTCGGCGTGTTGATAATCGGCGTAGGTGTGTTCACAAGGGGAGTTGGCGTGTTCACAATCGGCGTGGGGGCAACGGTGGGTGGCGCAACCGTTGGTGGGGCAGGCGTGGGGTTAGCAGGTGGCGGTGTTGGCCTGGCCTCAGTGGCGACAGCTTTTTCAGTCGGCGCCACGGTAGGTGACGGCATGAAGGTGGGGGTAGGCTCTAAGGTAAGGATTAAGGCCACCGCTTCAACGGGCAACGTGGTAATGGGAAGGACGATGGGTGTAGGCAATTTATAGACGCTGGGTGGAGATAGTTTGGCTAGGTCACTGTTCGCGTCAAACTGACTATTGGGGGTTTGTTGTAATAGTTGAGCATCTGAAATAACCTCTAACGCAATATCAGCCTCAAGGGGCGCAAAAACCAGGGCTTTAGGCTCACCATAATCCAGGGTGGGCAAAGGAGTCATGCCGACTTGAATCCGACCACGATTAATAGAAAGCAAGGCGGCTTGAGCCACCATAAACATGCAGCTTAAATTAAGTAATAGAAAAAAGAGACTTAAGCTACTCCACCATCGCTTAGACCGCTTCGTTTGGCTGGTATTTTCCGTAGAATAACGCACTCTTAACTCCAATCGCTTTCGTCAGGCGTAGGAATTAAAGGTAAGGTAAGGGTTACGGTGCTACCTTGATAAGGTTGGCTAACCATGCTAATTTCCCCCTGATGCAATTCAATAATCGCCTTGCTAATATACAGCCCTAAACCCGCCCCCGCCACGCTATAGGTACTTTCTTCGTGAATGGCTCGAAAGAAACGGGTAAAAAGATACCGTTGGTCTTCCTCTAGCACCCCCACCCCCGTATCAGCAATGGTTATCACCACTTGCTGGTCATGGCGTTGTACGGTTACAACCACTTCGCCCACGAGGGTATAATCATAGCTATTTTTAATTAAATGTTGTAATACTTGAGTGAGCCGTTCATAGTCACCTTGCAACCACAACACCTCTTCTGGCAAAGCCACCCGAAAAACTAACCCTTTATGTACCATCTTATCATACCACTCGGTGGTCACGATTTCAATCAACTCACTCAGATTTAAACTTTCTGAATTAATATTAAATTCATGGCCTTCAATTTGCGAAACATCTAACATGGATTGCACCATGTTATCTAAATAATCAATCTGTTTTTCAGACTTAGAAAGTGTATCGACGAGACGGTCATTAATATCTGAGGCGAGAAATTTGGCCGATTGATTAAGTAATATTCTTAAGATAGCTTGATACCCTTTCATGGCCGTTAAAGGGGTTTTTAGCTCATGCGAGGTGCCGCTAATAAATTTATCTTTGAGCTTCTCCGACTCGACTTCGCGTGTTATATCTCGCAACACGACTACTGACCCTAAATGGGCTTTATCGGACGTGGTCACGGGGGTAGCGACGGCGTTGAGGGTATGCGGGCCTATTTCCAAATTATGGCGGTCATGATAGTCAAAATTCTCTAAGGAATCTAACAGGGTAGTCAAAGCATCTTTATTACTGCCATATTCCAAAGCGTCTTCTTTTTGCACTTTATCCAAAATTTTATCAATCGCCCGATTTTTAGTTAAAATATTACCATTTGTATCTTGCACTAACACCCCATCGGCCATACTGCTCAAAATAGCGCGCAGTTGCCCCGCTTGCTGTTCCAACTCCTCATTTTTGCGCTTAAGTTCAATGGTCATAGTATCAAAATTAGTGGCTAACTTGCCCACTTCATACCCATGCACCTCCCCAGTGCGTTGATTCAAATCACCCTGAGCAATGGCCCGCGTTACATCAACTAACGACAAAATAGGGCCACTAATAAATCGAGCTATCCCATACCCCAAAGCTAAAATAGTTAAAGCGACTAGGGTGAAGGCCAGCACTAAAAAATTGCGGTTATAGACATCATTACTAATAATAAAATTATCTGATAACACCACCCCTAACATGCCATAGATTTGCCCTTGTAAAATAAATGGGGTATAAGCCAGTCGATAACTTTGCTGTCCAATTTTCACACTATCCAATAAAGTTTCAGTTTCACGTTTAGCTAAAATCTCTTGATAGCGCGCCCTGGTTAAAATACGCGACAGGTTCGCATTGTCCTCATCATTCACTGGCAAAGAAGCCAGCATGACCCCACCCAAACGATTAAATAAAATGACATCCGCCGCGCCCACAGCCTTAAACAAACTTAATTGTTTTTGCATGGCATTGCCAATTAAGGCCACTCCCACGACCCGTTGTTCAAACAGCAGTGGCACAACGGTATAAACCATCACTTGGTGACTATATTCATCCGTCGCAATCTCCACCGATTTACTCTGCCCGCTGGTATCGCCTAAAACTTTTGCCACCGATAGCCAATTGGCTAAATTAACCCGACTATCTATGACGGATTGAAACTTAGCCCCATTGGGATTATTGACCTCACGAAATAGCCGCCTCACTTCTTGCCCATAAGTATCTAAAATTAAAATATGGTCAATTTGGGTGTTCGTTGACATAATGGGACTCACTAAATCAAACACCTTTTGCCAATCCTCATTAGCCGCCGCTTCGGGTATACCAATGGTGTTCGCCACATAACGCGCCACATCTAAGCGCAGTTGTTCTTGATTATAGGCTTGCTTGGTGATAATCGTGGTGGCATCTTTCAGTTGATTTTGAAATCGCCCCTCACTGGTTGTTGCCATCAATTGAGTAGTAATATATAACACTATCATGCCCAACACAAATGTTACTATTACGTACGGCACAATAATGAAAAAGCGAATACTGCGAGCGGAGATTATTTTTAGCAGATTCATAAATATCCTTAGTTTTAGGACTTATAGGACTTACGCAAAAACTACGTCTACCCCCCTTAATCCCCCCGACATCGGGGGGAGATTTTGCCCCCTCTCCTACGTAGGAGAGGGTTGGGGTGAGGTGTTTGCGTAAGTCCTAATCAACAATGTACTACGTAAATGATGGTGGCATGATTTGGCTCAATTAGCAATAGCAAAGAAGTCATTAGAGCGATAAATTCAAATTAGACTAAATTGACTAGGCTGCCTGCTTAACAACCATAGATAACCATGCTATAATTCATCCTCAGTATATCAAGATTTTGGTTCAACAACTAAATTCCCCTCACCCCCTCCCCTCTCCCAAAGGGAGAGGGGAGACAAGAGACTCCCTCGCCCTTTGGGAGAGGGGCGACAAGAGACTCCCTCGCCCTTTGGGAGAGGGGCGACAAGAGACTCCCTCGCCCTTTGGGAGAGGGGCGACAAGAGACTCCCTCGCCCTTT
>JAIFLK010000175.1 GCA_020049115.1 Chloroflexota bacterium
AGGCCAGCACAATATCCTCACGCGGCACGCCCTGTTCTAAGAAATAAGTCGCAATGCCATCTTCGGTCATGTCCTCTTCAATCCAAATTTTGACAAATCCCCGCGCCCCTTCTACAATTTTAGACATCTTAACTGTAATGGAAGGAATATGACATGGCTAAAACCGCGTTAGAATTATCCCCCTTAGAGTGGCGCGCCTATCATCCCGCCAAAATCATTGAAAAACGTCACCAGCAACAACAGGTTTTGAGAGAGGTACGCCAACAACAAGCCTGGGGGTTAGTGCGCCAAGTGGCCCAACGGTTACGTTATGAATTTTTGGCAAAAAGAATCGTTCTATTTGGCTCATTGGCGCATGGGGCTTGGTTTACCCGTTGGTCAGATATTGATTTAGCGGTGTGGGGGATTCCGCCTGAGCAGTTTTTCATGGCTGTAGTGGCTATCACCGACCTCAGCCTAGATTTTAAGATTGACTTGATTGACCCCGAATCTTGTTCCCCCACCCTTTTGAAGGCCATTGAACAACAAGGCATTGAATTATGAAATCAGAATTAACGCAATTGGCTGAACGAATCCGTTATGAAATGACCGATTTGGAAAGAGTCCATGAACGCATCATAGAAGGATTGGCCAGAGCCAAGCGTTTAGCCGATGATTACTATTTGGATAGTGTTGCCTTAAATTTACATGGCTTTTATTCAGGGTTAGAGCGCATTTTTGAATTAATTGCGACTATTTTAGATGATATTGCCCCGCAAGGGAAAAACTGGCATCAGGCACTTTTACAACAAATGACCATCGAATTACCCAATATTCGACCCGCCGTAATTTCAGCGACAGTTTATGAGCAGTTGAATGAGTATCGTGGTTTTCGCCATGTGGTTCGTAATGTTTATACTTTTAAATTTGACCCTATCAGAGTAGAACAATTGGTGGTAAAGGCCAGCCCTTTATTTGTACAAGTTCGCAATGAATTATTGGCCTTTGCTCAATTTTTAGAGCAACAAGCAGATGAATCCGCATAATGATAACCACCATCTTTGAAATCCATATTTCTCAACCGTTATTACAATTTGGCTTTAACCAAAATAAGATACAGCAACAAGTTGAAGAATGGCTGGTTTTATCGCTATTTACTGATGGGCAGGTTTCGTCAGGTAAAGCAGCGCAATTATTGGGCATGACTCGCCTTGATTTTATTGAATTGTTATGGCGGCGCGGGATTGCGTTTATTGATTATACGGCGGAGGAGTTAGCACAGAAGTTTGCAGGTGTTTACAAACTGTGATATACTTTTAACAACTGTTAGTTGATAGCGTATAGATAAATTATTTTTAAGGAGTTTTTACATAATGACAACAATATTAGATTTAGGATTGACGGTTGCTCGAAATATTCCGCCCGAAGTAGCAATAGGGATAATCACAGGGCAATACAACATATACGGTGGAGTTGTTCGGTGGGCCGCAGGCACAGTAAAAGCAGGTTAAATAGTAGCTCATTTATTACCTGCAGCCACAAATATTACTTTTGCGCCTTTATTTACTCCTATTAATACAGTTATGGGGGCTGTTAATATTTACCAAATTAACCAATTACAAAAAAGTGTAAATGTTCTCTCGCAGCAAGTTTTACAAATGGCTACAACTACCATGACTTTGTCAGGCTTAAATTTGGCTGTTTCAGCAGTTGGTTTTGCGATGCTTAACCAAAAAATGAATCTTCTTGACCAAAAATTAAATGAGATTCAGAAAGATGTCAAAGAAATTAAAGATTTTTTACAAATGAAACAACGCGCTGAATTGTCAGCCGCATTAAGAGAACTAATTAAAACAAATAACGTTCCATTACGTTTACGAGATGATATTTTACTAAGCTCTAAAGAAATATTAGCTCCAATTAGTTTGCAATATCAAGAACGTTTGACCCAAGCAACTAGCTTACAAATGGCTTTAATAGCGTATACCCCGCTAAGTTGCTCGGCGTGTTGGATTACCTGTTTGAGCAATGTGAACGGCAGGGAGAGAATTAGAAGTAAGAAATTACATAGGAGTCCGCAATCCTTTGCGGCTGTCCGCAAAGGATTGCGGACTCCTTTTGGTATAAATAACAACTAACCATGAAAAAACTCATCCTATTCATCATCAGCATCACTTTATTATTCACCCTCCTGTTGCCGACAGTTTTCGCGCAAGAGCCACGCGTTCAGCCCCCCCCCCTTTCATCCCCCCTGAATCAGGGGGGAGAGAGGGGGGTCACTGTAACGTCTACCGTCAACATTGACCCCGTGTTACAACCGAAAATTGAGGCGCAACTCTTGAGTCAATGGCAAGATAACTCCACCAAACTCGTGCCATTTATTGTCTATCTTAAGGAAAAGGCCGATTTACGGGCGGCGCGGGCGCAGGGTGATAATCTGGCGAAACGGGCGGCCATCGTAACGGCCTTGCAAGAAACGGCCCAACGGACGCAAAGTCGGGTCATGGCAACCTTACAGCAATCGCCCAACCGTCATCGCCAAAGTGATTGGGGGCAAGATGTCCGTTCCTTATGGATTATTAACGCGGTGGCGGCGCGAGGCAGTTTAGACACCATTTTAGCCCTCGCCGCGCTGCCCGAAGTGGCCGTTATTCGCCTGGATAAAGAAATAAAAACTAACATGGGACAACCCGCCTTGTTGCCATTGCGTCAGGTGAATAGTGCAGTGCCACAATGGAATATCAGCAAAATTCAGGCTGATGTGGCGCGTCAAACCTTTAACATTGATGGGCATGGCGTGGTGGTGGCAAATGTGGATACGGGCGTGGATTGGAATCATCCCGCCGTACAAAGCAACTATCGCGGCTATGGCGGGCCAGGCAAGGTGTCTCATCATGGGGGCAATTGGTATGATCTAATTCAAGGGGCAACCTACCCCGTTGATGGTAACGGGCATGGTACGCACACGATGGGAACGATGGTGGGCGCAGATGGTATTGGCGTGGCTCATGGTGCAACGTGGATAGCGGTGCGGGCTTTTGATAGCGCGGGGTCAGGCTCAACCAGTGGCTTGCATGAAGCCTATCAATGGCTCCTTGCGCCTAACAATGACCCGACGTTAGCTCCAAATATTGTTAATAATTCATGGAGTAATACCGATGGTAGCAGCATGGAGTTTGAGCCTGATGTCCGCTTAATGGCAGAAGCGGACATTTACATGGTTTTTGCGGTGGGCAATGAGGGGTCAGGAGTTGGCACGGCGGGGTCGCCAGCGAGTTTAGAGATTGCTTTTGCTGTTGGCGCAACAGATATTAATGATGATGTTACTAATTTTTCAGGACGTGGCCCATCGGTGTGGGGGCAACTCAAGCCTGAGATTGCCGCGCCAGGCAAAAATGTTTTATCAAGTTTACCAGGGGGGACGTATGGGGTGTTTAATGGCACCTCCATGGCTACGCCGCATGTGGCGGGTTTGGCGGCGTTATTATTACAAGCCTCGCCCGCCTTGAGCCAAAATTTAGCCCAAATAAGTTATATTATTACCTCTACTGCCGACCCGTTGGCGGGTATTATTCCTAATAATGACGCGGGCTGGGGGCGGGTCAATGCGTATAAAGCTGTGGCCGCTGTCGCCACTCAAGGGATATTACAAGGCCAAGTTTTAGGGGAAATCACGCCTTTAGCTAATACCACATTGACATTTGTGACGCGTGGGCAAAATGTTACGGCCACCACCACCACCGATAAGGCGGGTTTTTATCGTCAGGGGTTGCCGCCAAATAGTTATGATGTAACGGTATGGGCGTTTGGTTATGTGCCAACAACGGTTTATGGCATTGTTATAACGAGTAATTCTAGCCAAAACCAAGATTTTCAGCTTATCGCCGAGCCGCAAGGGACACTTTTTGGGGCGGTGCGGGCAAAAACGACCAATCAGCCTTTAACCGCTACCGTTACCGTTGATAACACACCATTACAAATTAGCACAGACCCAGCCAATGGTAATTATCGGCTGAATTTACCCGTAGGTAACTATACCCTTACGATTGTGGCGCAAGGGTATCGGGTGATGAAGCAGGCCATCAGCATGAAAGCGGGGCAAAACTTGACTCAAATATTTCGTCTTGATGACGCGCCCACGATTTTATTGGTAGATAGTGGACGTTGGCAACAAGAAAGTAAAATTAGCTACTATCAGCAAGCCTTAGACGCTTTGTTATACTCTTATGACACTTGGGCGGTAAAAAACCCCTTTACCGTGACCCATGATGTGCCTACGGCTGAGTTATTGGCTACGTATGATATTGTGATTTGGTCAGCCCCCAATGATGCTCCTGGCTATTTAGACAGCGACACTATCCTGTCAAATTATTTAGAACAAGGCGGCAAGCTCTTCATTTCAGGGCAAGATATAGCCTATTATGACGGCGGCGGGTCTGGTTTTGGGGTGCGTGATTATTTGCAAAATTATCTCAAAGTAACCTATTTGCAAGATACCGCCACCTCTCAAGGATTATTAGGAGTGGATGATAGCCCTTTGGCAGGTTTATCGCTCAATTTGAAAGGAGGGGATGGCGCAAATAATCAAATCTCACCTGACCTGATTGCAAATGGCGATGCTGATTTTGCCGCACCGTTACTCTATTACGACAATGGTGGCGTAGCGGGACTATATACGGGGATTTGTGTCCCTTATCGTGCTGTATTTTTAGCCTTTGGCTTTGAAAGTATTAACCAACAAGCGATGCGCCAAACGGTCATGGACAAAATATTAACCTGGTTACAAACCCCTGCCTCAAGCAGCGGCTTACAAATTTCCCCACCCGATAGCTTAATGATTGGTACATTTGGCTCTATTGTTAGCCAAACCATTCGTCTGCGTAACCCCGGCACGCAAAGTGACCTGTATCAACTCAGTTTGCAAGGAGGTAATTGGCCGATTGTCTCCACACTGCCTACACCCATTCAATTAGATAGCTGCCAAATACAAACTATTACGGTGCGGGTGCAAATCAATACGCAACAATGGAATGTGTCGGATACATTAAAAATAAGCGCGCAATCCACTAATAATCCAACCCTCCGCACTACCGTCACACGCACTGCTAAAAGTCCCGCGCCTGTTTTGTTGGTGAATGATGACCGATTTTATAACTTTGCCTCGCAATATCAGGCCACCATGGACAACGAAAAAATTATGTATGATTACTGGTATGTGGAAAAATCATGGGTAGGGCCAGTGCCACCTAGCCCGCCGTTAGAGGTGCTACAGATGTACCCTATTGTGGTTTGGTATACAGGCTATGATTGGATTACGCCTTTATCGACCTCAGAGGAGGAGCGTTTAGGGCGTTATTTAGATGAAGGCGGGCGACTATTTTTCAGCAGCCAAGATTACATTTATAACCTGCCCAACAGTCGTCCTAGCCTCTTTGCCCGCCAATATTTGGGCATTCAAAAACATACCGAAGATTTTAGTAGCACGGTGGTTACGGGGGAAGCGGATAATCCAGTGGGGGCCTATCTAGGCCCCTATAATTTGCTTTTCCCGCCAGGCTATAACAACTGGACTGACGCAGTAGAACCCTCAGCCACTGCCCAGGTCGCCATGCATGGTCAAGCGGGGCAACCGAATGGCTTAACCAATTTGGGGATTGGGCCAACGCAACAAACTTGGCATACCACCTTCTTAGCTTTTGGGCCAGAATTGCTGACGAAACCTGACCGAGACCGCCTCATGCAACGGGCGGTCGGTTGGCTAAGTTGGGTTGGCACGTCCACCCTGACCGCCTCAACGACCACCGCTTTGTCGGGGGAAACGATTGCCTATACTGCAACAATTCGCAATGATGGTTGGTCTGATTTAACTGCGGCGCACTTTACCGCCACCTTTCCCAGCATGTTAATCCCTCAACCGACTTCTCCTGAATTACAAAATATAGACGGGCAATTGGTTTGGCAAGGCGCATTGGCAAAGAACGCGAGTAAAACATTTTATTACACCACGCGGGTGGTGGATAATGCGCCGTTGGGCGCGACGGCGCACCAGCAAAGTTGGTTTAGTTACTCTGAGCATGAGATAAAATTTGACCGCATCAGTGCTATCGCGATTAATCCCTTTGATTTAAGCCAATCCACTTTTAAGGCCACACCTAATCAAAATGTCGAGCTTGAGACCCTCTTAACTTACACCTTAGTATTAAGTAATCCCAGTATGATTAATGTACCGTTGGTCACGGTGACTAGCTTTGTGACCCAGGGACTAGAGTTATTATCCGCCGACCTGCCCAGCCTAACGGACACTCACCATGTGACCTGGACAGTGCCAATCGCCCGCCAAAGCGCGGTCACGCTGACTTACCAAGCCATGTTACACCAAACCACCCACCGTTTGGTTGATACTGTTGCTTATATTGACGATGGTGTCCACCTGCCCATCAGTTTGACGGCGCGGATTACGGTCAAGCAAAAAGCCGTTTATTTACCCATTATCTTTGTTGAAGGGTTAGAGCCTGTCAATCAATAGTCGTATATTGTTCATTTAATTTTTTGTACATGGTCAGACAAGAATGTCTGACCTACCAGGGGTAGAACAGACATTCTTGTCTGTTCGGATACTACAAAAATTAAGTGAACAATGTAGTAGCTTACAGACCTGCAAGGTTTTGGAAACCTTGTAGGTCTGTGAACATGCAACCTCAACTATCAGGGTTGATAATCGGCGTTTTAAAATCGTAAATGCCATCACGATATGACCACCCATAGTGGCAATTGGCACACATGAATAGTTGCCCTGTCTCATGCCCAGTCAGATAAAGTTGGTTGGCATGGCAATGAGGACAACGAAATAAGCTGCTAGGCGTGGCCGTCGCCGCTTTATTGGCTTGCGCCTGCACCATGATGCTCGGCGTAAGTTGCCACAGATTGCCACTCGGTTGCGCCCAGGCATCCATTTGAATGAGCCACTCGGCGGGGATAAGCCGCTTTAAAAGGCCGATACGATAATGGGACAAAGTACGGGTTTGGTTAATGGTCAAGCCCGCCGCGCCAAATTGTTGCTTCATCCACGTCGGGTGAAAATTAAAATTCATTTCCACAAACTCAATCGGCTCATGGTTAAAGGGATTCCAACTTTGCAGCCGTAGCAGCCACCGTGCCATGGATTTAAGATGGCGTTTATTAGCATATTCAATCACCGCCATGCCTTGCGGCTTGAGCAGCCGCTGAATTTCCGCTAAGGCCGCGCTCACCTCGGTTAGATGGTGCATCACCCGCACCATGGTCAGGGTGTCAAAGACATTATCCCCAAAGGGCAAATTATACACATCGCCCACCACATAAATAAACCGACTTTCTGGCCCCAAAAACCGTTGCGCTTCCTCTAATTGGGTACGGGCGTAATCCAATAAAATCACCTCTTGATAGCCCGCGTATAAATCCGCTAAACGGCCAAAGCCCGCCCCAATTTCCAGCAATCGCTGCCCTGACGGTGGCAACAAATGGCTCATGGCAACCCGTTCTGCCCCATCTTCATACGCGCGATGGTGCGTTTCCCAAAAATCCCTACGATATTCACTGCCCTCATAATCACATATTCGCCGCACTGTTCACCTCGGTTAATGTTTCACGTGAAACAATTTTCTGTCAATCAACTGTCAGCCATTATAAAAGTATCACTTTAAACTGGCAATAATGGCTTGAGGTAACGCCCTATTTTTTCACCTGTAAATTTTTAGGGAGATTTACTCATCAGGTGACTTGAAGTCACCTGATGAGTAGACCAAAAATAATTCTACCTGTAAATAATGGGGGTGATGGCTAGAAATCGGATGTCTTCAAGACATCCGATTTCTGATGGGACATGTCTAAGCCCTGCCCTATCCCCTGAAAATTTACAGGTGGAAATAATTTGACAAATCACCTGCCCCATGATATTATCCCCTGCATAATTAAATAAATTGAGAACAGTTTAGTTTTCATCCAGAGGGGTGGAGGGAACGGCCCGTTGAAACCCCGGCAACCTAATCAGTCATTTGTTGATTGGTGTTCGGTGCCAATTCCGTCAGAGATAAACCCTGGAAGATGAGAGCGTTGCCATAGACCCATGTGCATGTTAAGCCTCGTCAACCAGATGAGGCTTTTTTAATCACTCAAAGCCTCTCGTCTCGTAGATGAGTGGTTTTTTTGTTAATCAACGCTAATTTAAGTTCAAGGAGCAATTTAATTAATGACTAAGCTAAATTTAAGCACCCAAGTTGTCCATGCAGGCGAAAAACGCGACAAGGCGTACCATGCCATTACTAACCCCATTGTCCAAACCAGCACCTATACTTTCCGCAATACTCAAGCCATGGTTGACTACATGGAAGCCCGACTTTGGGGTGAGCCAGTTGATAGAGAAGAATATGGACGTTACGGTAATCCTACCGTTACTACGGTGGAGGCAAAATTAGCGGCTCTTGATAATGGTGAAGCGGCTTGTCTTTGTTCTAGTGGCATGGCGGCTATTACGACCACATTATTTAGTTTACTGTCGGCAGGCGGACATATTGTCATGACCAATGATTGTTACCGCCGCACCCGCCAATTTGTAACAAAGTTTCTCTCTCGTTATGGTGTGGAGATGACTCAAGTTCCCATGGGCGATTATGAAGCTTTAGAAGCGGCCATTCGTCCTAATACGAAAGTTATCATGTCCGAATCACCGACTAATCCCTATTTGCGAGTGGTAGATTTAGAGAAATTGGTGGCGATTGCCAAAAAACATAAAGTCAAAACGATTATTGATAGCACCTTTGCCACGCCCATTAACCAACGTCCCTTAGAGTATGGCGTTGATTTTGTCATTCACTCGGCCACGAAATATTTGGGTGGGCATAATGATTTATTGGCGGGCGTGGTGATTGGCTCAGATTATATGATTGCAACTATTAAAGAAACGAAAGGTTTATTAGGCGATGTAAGTGACCCACATACGGCTTACTTATTATTACGTGGCTTAAAAACATTAGAATTACGCGTGAAACGACAAAATGAATCGGCGGATAAAATTGCTCATTTCTTAGCCAAACATCCCGCCGTCCGCCGCGCTTATTACCCTGGCCTGGTGAGTCATCCTGATTATGAAATTGCCATTGAGCAGATGAGTGGTTTTGGTGGCGTGGTCAGCTTTGAATTGGAAACGGATTTGGCAGGCGCAGGCCATTTTATTGACCAAATGACTATTCCTTACATTGGGCCAAGCCTCGGCGGGGTCGAGTCCTTGATTGAACAGGTAGCCATTACGAGTTACTACGAACTCTCCACCGAAGAGCGCACCGCCATTGGCATTAGTGATAGTTTAGTCCGCCTCGCCGTCGGCATTGAGTCTGCCGATGATTTAATTGCGGATTTGGCGCAAGCCCTAGATAAAGCCTTCCCCGAAGTTCCACTGGAACAGCCACATTATCAGGCCGTAAATCATTTAGAGCCAGCGTTAGTGTATTAACGTTTTTCCCCAGCTTCAGTATTTCAAGATTTGTCCCCCTCACCCCAGCCCTCTCCCAAAGGGCGAGGGAGTCTCTTGTCTCCTCTCTCCCTTTGGGAGAGGGGCGAGGGAGTCTCTTGTCCCCTCTCTCCCTTTGGGAGAGGGGCGGGGGAGTTTCTTGTCTCCTCTCTCCCTTTGGGAGAGGGGCGGGGGGTGAGGGTGATTTAGTAGTTGCACTCAAATCTTGATATACTGAGCTTACCAGAGCTGCAAGGTTTTATAAACCTTGTAGCTCTTTTTTTTTTGCCCCTCATTAATATGACAGCCTAACTATAAAATGTTATAATCCACGCTTAGATATTTTCGCTCAAAGTTCCCTAAACATACCATGACGGCTCTCATCCACTCACAAAATCCCCACTTTAATGGCCTGCGCCCCATAAATCCCATGCGTGATTTACCAGGCGTGGCGAATCTCATTGAACATGCCTTTGCCCATGAATTAGATTCCTCTGGACAAAGTGCGTTAGAGGAGCTACGTTGGTTAGGGCGTTTTAAGCCGTTATTATGGTGGATGTTATTTTTCCAGTTTGAGCGAACTGATTATCTCTCTGGCTTTGTATGGGAAGATGAAAAAGTAATTATTGGTAATGTAACCCTCAACCCCATGGGGAACAGTAACCGACGTTGGCTCATTAGTAACGTCGCCGTAGCCAAAAGTTATCGTAAGCAAGGGATTGCTAGACAACTCATGCAGGCCAGTATTGAGCAAGTTCGTAACCAACAAGGCGCATATATTTTGCTGCAAGTACGAGCTGATAATACCCAGGCTAAAAAATTATATCAAGCGTTGCAATTTCAAGAGGTGTGTGGCACCACTTATTTGCAGGTGAACCGTGTGCCAGAGGTCAATGTGGCCCCGTTACCTCATGGTTTAACCTTGCGTCACCGCCGTTTTAATGGGCAAGATACCCATGCTCTCTATCGGTTAGTTACCACCATGACCCCCGAAGCGGTGCAACATGAATGGCCAGTACGCCAACATCAATTTGAGGTGAGTTTAGAGGAACGGTTCAAAAATTTTTGGCGTGGGCTGGTGGCTTTAGCTCCCGCATATTGGTTTATTGAGGATGGCAGTAAATTAGTCGCAGCCATCCAAATTCAGCCTAGTTATTTTAATGAACCCAACCGTATTGAACTTATTGTTCATCCGAAATGGTGGGGGCAATTAGAAGATTCCTTAATTAGCCTCGCCCTGGACTATTTAATCCCCACTCAAAATCGCCCCACACTCGCCAAGCATCCCACCTACCATGAAGCCGCCATTACAACTTATTGTCATTTTGGCTTTGTGGAAGAGCAGACTCTCTGTTGGATGAAACGAACAATGTGAGTCAGCTAGTCAGTCGGTCAGCGTGTCAGCGTTCAGTCTTTTTGCTGACAAGCTTTTTGCTGATTGCTGACTAGCTGATACGCTGACCGACTGATATGGATTTAACAATAATTATTGTCAATTATAACACCAGCAATTTACTGCGCGATTGCCTTGCCTCCATTTACCGTAGCCAGGGTGACTTTGTTTATCAAGTGATTGTGGTCGATAACGCCTCGCCCGATGATAGCGTGGCGATGGTACAGGCGGAATTTCCCCAAGCCACGTTGATAGCCAACCCCATGAATGGTGGCTTTGCGTATGCCAATAATCAAGGTTTCAAATTGGCGGGGTTTGCAGTCGATGGCACGCCACAGC
>JAIFLK010000116.1 GCA_020049115.1 Chloroflexota bacterium
TATTATTACTCATCTCTCCATCATTGGCTAAATTTATCGTAATGGTGTTCGTTAGCTGAGTTGTCTCGGCGGGCAAAGCTGCGAGGCGCACCGTGAGGTTAAATTGTAGTTGGGTCTGAGGATTCATATCCGCCAACGTCACGCTGACCGTGTGGTTCACTGAGTCGTAATTATTTGGCACATTGAGCGAGACAAATTCACTGTTGGCGGGCAGTTGGTCAACGAAAATCGCGCCATTCGCTACCGCCGAACCGATATTGCTTATTGTAATGGTATAATTGATAAGGTTGTCATTGACCGTCGCGCGCTGCTCTAGTGTAATATCTGGCAATGCTCCATTGAGCCAAATTTGGCTCGGCTGATATAAATTACCCACCACTGCATCCAAATCGCCATCCCCATCTAAATCAGCTAATGCGACGGCGCGGCTATCACTGTTGCCTAACATTTGCGGGCCGCCAATAAAATTACCATTGCCTTCATTAAACCAGGTTTGGTCAATTTGATTGGCCGAACGTGCCAAAAAGAAATCCAAATCGCCGTCCCCTTCTAAATCACCCAACGCCAACGTATCTGGCACTGAGTCTCGAATTTGCTCGGCCATGATGTAAAAATTAGCTTGCCCATTATTAAGCCAAGCAGTATCTTGTTGGAGGGGTGGCTCAATCAGAAAAACATCTAAAAAATGGTCATTATTGAGGTCATCCAGCAAAATTTTTGAGCTGGTTACTTGCCCAACCACGCCACTACGGGTGAAAACGCCATACCCATTATTCAGCCAGATTTGGTTATTTTGGTTGCTAGGATAGCCAATCACGGCATCTAAATCGCCATCATTATCCAAATCACCCGCCGCCACCGCCCCATTAGCACTGCCAAAAATTTGGCTGCTGGCGGTGAAAACGCCCGCGCCATTGTTAAGCCACAGGCTTTGGCCTAACAATGCGTCCATGTCGCCATCGCCGTCCATGTCCGCTAAAACGCCATCATTGCTAAAGCTGAGAATTTGCGAACTTTGGCTAAATTGACCACTGCCATCATTGAGCCAAATTTGTGACCCTAAAATAGTCGCACTCGCCGCAGCGGAGGGCATGGCAACCAACGCATCTAAATCGCCGTCGCCATCCACATCACCAAAATCTATGGCCGTTGCGCCACCATAACCGAGACGGTAGCCTTTATCACTGAATTTAGCCGCGCCATTATTAAGCCAAATAACATCTCCGATGAGCATATCCACCAGGCCATCTTGATTAAAATCGCCCACATTAACGAGTTGATTATTGGTTAGACTGTTAAAGCGTTGCCCCGTGTCGGCTAATAGGCCACTACTCTTCTTTGTAATAGTCCGAAATTGCCAGACGGTGGCTTTCGTTGGTTCAATGTCAGCCAAATTAACGGTGGCAGTTGTGGCACTCGCTTGGACTAATTCCCCCGCTTTAAAGGGGCGCGACGGGCTTAACGTCATTTGGGTATCCTGAACGGTTAAGTTGCCTAACAGTCCGCCACTTTGCTTGGCCTGTATGGCAAAAGTGCGATAGGTAACGCTACTTGGCTTAAGGGCTTGGTTATATGAAATAGAGACGCTGCTGGTTAAGGCTACCGTATGACTATTCGTAATGGGGTTGATAACGGAGTTATCGGGGCCAATGGGCGCGACGCTCAACACTTGGGCGGCTACCTGGGCAGGCGAAAATGTCCCCCAAATGAAACTTGTTAGACTACATGTTAAGATGATAATGGCGATAAATTTAACTTTCATAAAACCTCTGACTGGACTGAAAATGAAATATTTAATTTTCACCTATAAATTTTCAGGGGATAATAATGGAGTCCAAAGCCATAGGCTTTGCCCCACTGCTCAAAGCCTACGGCTTTGGACTCCGTATCCCCTCATTATTTACAGGTGGTTTAATTTTACGGCAATGGCCCTGGAGTGGGGCGGCCTGAATTGGGGTTACTACTATTATTATTACTGCCACCACCACCACCACCGCCGCCAAAGACATTGATTTGAATGGAACGGGGTTCGGTTTCAAGGTTTAAATCTTGATATTCAGGGTCAATCTGCACAATCGCCACCGACCAGAAATAATCGCCACTATTGCCATGTTTAGTAACACTGGCAGCGGCGGATAGGTCAAGTGTTAAGCTATATTGCCCATCAGCATTAGGTTGTTTGGTGATTTCGCGGGCATCAAACGCCCCAAAATGTGTTTCATCATTTTTTTGCCACACCCGCAACTCAAACGCATCCTCATTCGCTAGGGTTTGCCCCGTCCATGTCCAAGTAAAAGTTGCCATTTTAAAGGATAAATTAGCTCCACTTTCTGGGCTGATTAACGTCGGTAAAGAGTAAACTTTCGTGATATTGACCCCTGGCAAGGGCGTAGCAGTGGCGGGAACAGGCGTATGAGTCCGACTCGGCGTGACGGTGGCGGTAGCGGTTGGGTTAGGGGTGTTGGTGGCGGGAACAGGCGTATGGGTTAGCGTGGCGGTGGCCTTAGCGGTGGCACTTGGCGCAAGGGTGGGCGTGGGCAGTGGCGAGTTGAAGGCAATCTGTTCTACTGTATGAGTCGCTGTGGGGGGCATGGGGGTTACGGTGTTGGCGTTGGAGTTGGAGCGTTGCGGCCAAGCGAGCCATAAACCAACGCCGATGGCTAAGGGAGTTAGTAATAAAGCAGAATAAATTTTGCGGCGCGAAAGGGGCGCAAGGGGTGGTTTTTCGGGCGGATGGGTGACTAATTGTTGCGTGGTGGCCGCGCCCCAAAAGGCGATTTGTTTGGTTAATAAATCTAAATTTCTAAATTTGAGCGCGCCCATCAAATACATGATGAGACCTTCGTAATATTCGTTAAAGTCATCAAAATTGAACAAATAACGGACCTTCGTAATATTCGTTAAAGTCATCAAAATTGAACAAATAACGGCGTGCGACTTGGCGAATCGCGACTAAAATAACGAAGGGGCGAGCTAAATCGGCATGGGGCAGGGGCGGAATGGCGGGGTTATCTCGTTGCGAAGCCCAATAAAGTTGTAAGTAAAAGTTATAAATCGTCAGCGCAGGCGGCAAATCATAACGGCGAATTATCTCCGCCACCACATGGGTCATGACCTCCGTTTCTAGCCGCAGAAAATCATGCAATACATAATCTTGCCGTGCCTCGGCAAAGTCAATCAAGCCGACTTCGCGGGTTTCAGGGGCAACCAAGATATTGCCTAAATTCAAATCACCATGAATGTAACTTACCCAAACATGGTGCGAGCCGTTCAAAATATGGGGCAGGGCGTGCAGGGGGTTGGGGAGTTTTTGCCCGTTAGGTAACGTTACCTGCGGCGACTGCATGAGGTCAGCCGAGCCGAGTAATTGTTGCGTTTCCATTTCGAGGCGACTTTGGCGGGTCTCAATCACTTGGCCGATGATGGGCTTAATAATTTGATTGATTTGGTACGCGGCCATGCCCTCCACCGATTGCAGCCGCACCATGTAAGATTGGCGTGAACCGTCCTCTGGTGTGGGCAAATTCAGGGTGATGGTTTGGCGGATTAAATCAACTTTGGTGACGAGAAAGCCCTTTAATTGCACATAATCGCCAATTTTGAGCAGGTTAGGGTGGGGCAATTGGGTCGGGCTGATGGGCGTGAGGGTGGTTTCAGGCGGGAGGGGCTGCGGCTGTAGCAGCAGGTTGACGGGCAACACGCGGTCATAACGCACCCGTAATGGTAATTCGGGGTAGGTTTGGCGGCCAAATCGCCAAATCTGTTTGAGGCTGTTGAGCAGTTGATTTTCGACCACAAATTGCAGGTCAGCCACGGTTGCCCGACAACTATATTCGTCAAATGGCTCAATTTTGGAAGTGCCATCACCGACAAGGGCATAGCGCAAGCCGCCCCAATCGCTGCCCTTGAGCAAAATGGGCTGCCCTTTCACCTCCGCCACATCGGGCAGGCGGTCATGGATGCAGCTTTGATAGGCTTGCCACTCTTTTTCGATGAGCGACACGGAGGCCATTTTGACCACCGTTGGCAGGGCGGGGGTATCATCACTTTTGATGGGGCGGATTAAAAATACGCGGCTGCCGCTAAAGCCGCCGCTAAATTCTGCTTTAATGACAATCCGTTTATACCCTGCGAACATCTCTTGTAAGATGTCTTCACCTTGTGGCGGCAGCGTAAAAAAGCCTGGATTTTGAATTGTCGGCACCATTGAAATTACCTCAGCGTAGAACATGATATGTCTTGTGTGGTGTTAAGTATATCTATCTATCGCTGATTTTCAAAAGGAGGGGCTAGGAGTGATGAGTGATGAGTTATGAGTGGAGTCCGCAATCCTTTGCGGACTGTCCGTAAAAAAATATTACCTGTAAGATGTAGTCATCAGGTGACTTCAAGTCACCTGATGACTAGACCACAATGGACTCCATTCACAACTCATAATTCATAACTCATAACTCATCATTGCCGACGCGGGCGGATTTCGGCTTGGAGTTTATCCAACAATTCAGGGTGTCCCGCAATAATCGGTTCGGGGGCGAGGCCGCCCGCGAACAGTTCATCATAATTGACCTTTTTGCCTGATAGATAGCGTAACTCGCCGCCGACACGGTTGAGAATGCTCGCCCCCGCCACTAAATCCCATAAATAGGCTTTGGGAATGAGCGCGGCGGTGGCGGTGCCGCGCGCCGTATAAACCAAATTCGCCCCAATGCTGCCGAGGGCGCGGCTGCGAAGGACGTTAATATCAAAGTCATGGTGTGAGCCTGCGGTGACGGCGAGGAAGCCCTTGCGCCCCCAATCGGGTTGGACGCTTTGGCTGAGGTGGTTATTGTTACAATAAATGCCGCTACCGTTGGTATAGGTGAGGTCATTTAAGAGGGGCATGTAAAAGAGGCCAAAAATCGGTTGCTTGTTATAGAGCAAGCCCAACGAAATACCCCAACCAGGCAGCCCTTGCACAAAGGCCGTTGTGCCGTCAATCGGGTCAATCGCCCACATATAGGGCGAGGTGGGCGCGCCATTGGCACTCTGGCCGCCTTCCTCACCAATGAGTTGGTGGTCGGGGTAGGCGGTGCGGATTTGTTGGGTGAGAAACGACTCTATCTCCAAATCGGCTTGGGTGAGGCAACTGTTATCGTCTTTGTAACTGGCCGAGACATTGTTAAAATAGTGCATGGCGATTTGCCCCGCCTGCCGCGCCCAAGCAATCGCTTCCGCCGCGAGTTCCGTCGCCTCAACTTTGTTTTCGTGATGACCATTTAGCATAATCCTATTCTCCTTGATAATAAAACTGTCTGCTTAGACTATAAGGCAAATAGGG
>JAIFLK010000324.1 GCA_020049115.1 Chloroflexota bacterium
TTGAACCCGTTGGAAGAGGCGGTGGCCTATCAACAACTCATTCATGAATTTCATTTAACGCAAGAATCGGTGGCCGAGCAGGTGGGCAAAAACCGCGTAACCGTTACTAATACATTGCGTTTATTGCAACTCCCTGATGAAGCCAAACAAGCCCTCATGAGCAATCAAATTTCCGAAGGCCATGCTCGCGCCTTACTCGGCCTCAAAAATCAACCTGACCAATTAGAGTTACTGCAAGCCATTCAAGCGCAACAACTCACGGTGCGTCAAACAGAAAATTTAGTCCGTCAATATCTCGGTAGCCCCAATCCCGTTAAAAAATTTTCTCCCGCCCAACTCACACCGCATGACCGTAATCTCGTGTCACGCTTTGAGGCTACCTTTGGCACAAAAGTGGAATTAGTCCGCACTGAGGCCGACCAGGGCAGATTGGTGATTCAAGTGGAATTAGTCCGCACTGAGGCCGACCAGGGCAGATTGGTGATTCATTTTTTCTCGCAGGAAGATTTACAAGTTATTTTTGAAAGGATTTTGGGGCAAGAGGAATCGTTGTGATTGCCTAAAAAATCAACATTAAAAAAAGCCGTTAGCCTCGCCTGAGGCCAGCGGCTTTTTTAGTTTAATCACTATTTGGCAAAGGGGCGTAAGGTTATTAAAATGATGGTGAGCAAATTTAATCATGAAAGGAGACAGCCATGCGAAAATTTTCATCTTACGGGCCAATAGATAAAACCTTACATTATCATGCGCCGCGTCAGGAATTGATAGATTTAGCTTATCAACAATTGTTGGCTGGACATTACATTACCGTATGGGCGCCGCGTCAGACGGGTAAAAGTTGGGTCATGTTAGAGGTGGCGCGGCGATTGCATGCCGAAAATCAATTTGAAGTTGCAATTATTACGATACAATCGGCTAAATCTGAGACGGCGGCGGCGGGAGTATTACAAGTATTGATAACCCAACTTTCCATGTGGTTTGGACGGGAGTTTCCTATTATTCAAAAATGGTCAGAATTGGTCACGTTATTTAGCTCGGCTCATTTTAGCAAGCCCCTCATTTTAATCCTAGACGAGTTCGATGCGCTATCTGAGGAAGCCATTAACATGTTTGCCAATGAGTTTCGCACGATGTACATGATGCAGCGCAATCGCTTAACGCGTGAAAATGGACATTTATTACATGGGCTGGCCTTGATTGGCGTGCGAAGTGTGTTGGGTATTGAAAATGTGAGTGGTTCGCTCTTTAATGTGCAACGGGGTTTACATATTCCCAACCTGACGGAGGCGGAGGTGATGGGCATGTTGGCTTGGTATGAACAGGAGAGTGGTCAACTATTTGAGGCAGGGGTGAAGGAACGGGTTTATTACGAATTTCGGGGACAGCCTGGCTTGACCTGTTGGTTTGGCGAGTTGTTGACGGAAACATTTAATCAACATCACGCAACCATAACCAGGCGTGATTTTGACATTGCCTATTCAGCCGCGACTGACGCATTGCCAAATAATAACATTTTAAATATCATTAGCAAGGCTAAACAAGAACCTTATCGTCAATGGGTGTTAGAGTTATTCAAGACGGGTGAAAAACAACGGTTTCATTATGATAACCCACAGCTTAATTTTCTGTACATGAATGGGGTGATTGACCAAGATGTAGTGAGTGAAACAGAGCGTTACTTGAAATTTCCTAGCCCGTTTGTGCAGAAACGCCTCTTTAACTATTTTGCGAATGAATTATTTCATGGCCTGGGGCGATTATTTGACCCCTTTGAGTCCTTAGCCGATGTGTTTACGCCGCAAGGTTTAGATATAAAGGCGTTGTTGCGGCGGTATCAGCTTTATTTGCAACAGAATCGGGCTTGGTTGTTGAAAGATGCGCCGCGCCGTAAGACCGATTTACGGATTTATGAAGCGGTCTATCATTTCAATTTATATATGTATCTGCAACAATTCTTTCAGTGCAAAGGCCAGGTTTATCCTGAGTTTCCGACGGGCAATGGCAAAATAGATTTAATCATTCGTCATAATGGGCGGGTGTATGGGCTGGAGCTAAAAAGTTTTGCCGATGAAAGTGGCTATCGTGAAGCCTTACAACAAGCGGCCATGTATGGTCAACAATTGAGCTTAACGGAGATTACGCTCGGTATTTTTGTGGAGCGCGTGGACGAGGCTAATCGGCTCAAATATGAGGCGGTCTATCATGATGTTACAAGGGGAGTAACGGTCACTCCTGTTCTGATGGAAACAGAGTTGTAATAAAAAGAGCCTGGTCGTTTTTATGACCAGGCTCTTTTGCCTTTAGGCTAACGATTTGGCGAATGGCTTATTTTGTTTTATCATGCTAGTGTCTCGTCAATCGTCAATTAATGGAATGGTGTTAGTCATCAGGTGACTAGAAGTCACCTGATGACTCAACAAATCACACTTGATGACTCAACAAATCACACTTGACAGGACACTAGAGATGTTGGCAGTTTTGCATGAATAATTTATTTCTCATTTCTTACCTCTTATTTCTCACCTCTCGTTTCTTACATTTTAAATTCTAAAACAAAAAGAGAGTTCCATGACAATCCAAGGTTATTATCAATACCCAACCCTTTGTGGTGAAACCGTTGTGTGTGTGTGTGAAGATGATTTATGGCTCGTGGCAGCAACGGGCGGAGTGGCGCGCCGTTTGACCGCCAATTTGGGCGTGGTCTCGGACCCCGTACTATCGCCTGATGGGGCATGGTTGGCTTTTGTGGGGCGAGAGGAGGGTGATGGTGAGGTTTATGTTATGTCGGCGCAAGGGGGGCCAGCCTCACGATTGACCTATTTGGGCAGCAGTATGGCGATTGTTGGCTGGACTCGCGATAGCCAGAAAATTATTTTTGCCAGTGATGTCGGGCAGTTTTTCTCTCGCGTCACCCCTTTATTTACCTTGCCCCGTGAGGGCGGCTATCCCGAATTATTGCCTTATGGCCCCGCGCGCTCAATTAGTTATAGTTCGTCAGGTTCGGTGGCGATTGGACGGCAGATGAATGATTTGGCGGCCTGGAAGCGGTATCGCGGTGGGCGCACGGGTGATATTTGGGTGGATTTAGAGGCCAATGGCAATTTTAAGCCGTTGTTTAAGCAACTCAAAAGTAATGTGGCCGCGCCCATGTGGGTGGGAGATCGGCTCTATTTTCTCTCTGACCATGAGGGCGTGGGCAATATTTACTCTTGCACGCCCAATGGTGAGGACATCCAGCGGCAGACGCACCATGAGGATTATTACGTGCGTCACCCTAAAACCGATGGGCAGCGCATCATCTATCAAGCAGGCGCGGATTTGTATATTTTTGACCCGACACAGCCGCAGGAAGGTTGGGGCGGGGTTAAACTGGTATTTGATTTTCATAGCCCGCGTATTCAGCTAAACCGTAAGTTTGTTAATGCTTCCCGTTATTTGGAACATTACACTTTGCACCCCGATGGTCATAGCGTTGCTATGACCATGCGGGGCAAGCCTTTTACCATGTCCAATTGGGAGGGCGCGGTCATTCAATATGGGCAGCCGCAAGGGGTACGCTATCGGCTAGTGGAATGGCTTAATAGTGGTAAACAGTTGGTCATGATTAGTGATGTGAATGGCGAGGAGACGTTAGAGGCGTACTCGGCGACAGAGAATAAATTGTTAGGTCGCTTTGAGGGCGGGGATATTGGGCGAGCGTTATTTATAGAAATATCACCTAAAACCGATGCCATGATTATTAGCAATCACCGTTATGAATTGCTATATATTGATGCCAAACAGAAAATTCGGGTGCTGGACAGCAGTCAATATGGGCGGATTCAACGGGTGGATTGGTCGGGAGATGGGCAATGGGTGGTTTATCATTTCCCGACTTCGTTGAACACGGCGGCCATAAAATTGTGTCATGTGGAAAGTGGGGTGACATATTTCGTTACACCGCCAAATAACCTGTATGATTTTGAGCCGAGTTTTGACCCTGACGGCAAATATATCTATTTTCTTTCTGACCGTGAATTTAACCCTGTGCGCGACCATCATTATTTTGATTGGAGTTTTCCCGTTGCCACGCGGGTATATTTAATAACATTGCAGAAAAATCTACCTAACCCCTTCATTCCCATGCCCAATGGGATGCCTGAAAATCCTGATAAGCCTGCCGCGCCCCCTGAAAAGCCGCCCGAAGGCGCGAAAACTGAGGCCGAAAAGCCTGAAGAAAAATTATGGCAGATTGATTTAGAGGGGATTCAAGAGCGTTTAGCCATGTTTCCAATCAATGAGGCACGTTATCGGCAGTTGCGGGGGTTGCCGAAAGGTAAAGTTATCTTTTCCTCTTTTCCCGTTGAGGGGGCATTTGACCATGAAAATAATGGCACGAATGGCGCGGGGCGGGGTGTTTTAGAGGTCTATGATTTGGCGGAACGTAAAAAGGATTTTGTGGTGAGTGGGGTGAGCGGTTTTGACGTTTCCCGTAAGAAAAGCCATGTGATTTATCGGGCGGGGAAAGATTTACGGGTGATTAAGGCGGGCGAGAAACCTGATAATGCAGCGACGGGGTTTAATAGAAAGAGTGGCTGGCTCATGGTCAGTCGGGCGAGCGCAGCGATTATGCCGAGTGATGAATGGCGGCAAATGTTGCGGGAGGCGTGGCGGCTACAGCGTGACCACTTTTGGACGGAGGACATGTCAAAGGTGGATTGGCAGGAAATTTATATCCGCTATCAAGCCTTGATTGACCGCGTGGCGACCCGTTCCGAGTTTTCGGATTTGGTGTGGGAAATGCAAGGTGAACTTGGCACATCCCATGCGTATGAATTTGGGGGTGATTATCGCTGGGGGCCGCGCTATCAACAGGGCTTTTTAGGGGCGGATTTTGTCTATGATGAGGCGTTGGATGGCTACCGTATTACGCATATCGTACAAGGCGACCATTGGTTAGAGCAGATTGACTCACCGTTGAATCGCTTGGGAACAGGCATTAAGGTGGGCGATGTCCTTTTGGCGATTGATGGGCAACGCCTTAGCCATGAGGTAACACCGCAACAATTATTAGTCAATCGGGCCATATCTGAGGTTGAGTTAACTTTTGCTAACGGGTTTACCTCGCCAATCCCACCCGCGCCCCCTGAAAGTGAACCCGCACCCCTAGCCCCTCTCTCTCAAGGCGAGGGGGAGACGGAACCATCTGCTGCTGAGGCCGAGATTATTCCAGAGGAATCAGCCGAGGAGGCGGCAGCTACTAATGAGGGCATGGCAGTTGCGCCCGCGCAGGAAGTGCCGCAACTCAAAACGCGGCGGGTGTTGGTGAGAACATTACGTGATGAAGCCAAAGCCCGTTATCGGGAATGGGTGGAGCAAAATCGGCGGCGGGTGGCCGAGGCGACGGAGGGGCGCATTGGCTATTTGCATGTACCAGACATGGGCGCGCAGGGTTTTGCAGAGTTTCATCGTTATTATTTGGCCGAGTCGGAGAAGCAAGGGTTGATTATTGATGTACGCTTTAATCGTGGGGGCAATGTTTCGCAATTGTTACTAGAGAAGCTGGCGCAACGCCGTCTGGGTTATGATTTGCCTCGTTATGGCAAACCCTGGCCGTATCCGTTACATTCCGTTTTAGGGCCACTGGTGGTTTTGGCAAATGAACATACTTCGTCAGATGGAGACGTGTTTAGCCATGCCTTTAAGATGCTTAAATTGGGAAAACTCATCGGCAAGCGCACGTGGGGCGGGGTGATTGGCATTTGGCCGCGCCATGCGTTGGTGGATGGCACGACCACGAGTCAGCCTGAATTTTCGAGTTGGTTTGAGGATGTGGGCTGGGGCATTGAAAATTATGGCACTGACCCTGATATTGAGGTGGAGATTCGCCCGCAAGATTATGCCAAAGGGAAAGACCCGCAGCTAGAACGGGCGATTAAGGAAACATTAAGACAAATTAAAAAGAAACCGCCCCAAATACCCGATTTTGGGCCGAAGCCCAATCATAGTTTGCCGACATTGCCGAAAAAGTAATGGCCTGTAAATTTTTGGTAGTCAGGCCAGCCATTATAAGGTTCAAAACCTTATAATGGCTTAAATTTACAAGGGGAAAATAATGGCTTACAGTGATTTTACGTTAGAGGAATTAAAGCAGAAATTTGGCCTCATTTTCATTGAAGATATGCCAATCAGTGAGGCGATTCCTAGCCATGCCATACCCGAAACATTGCGTCAGATGTTGGCGCGCTCGGTAGCGATTGCCACCAATATTAACACGGAAAAATCCCGTTCTGAGCTAATCATTGCGCCAATTATTTTTGAATTGAAATATTTGTATCGGGATAAAATCAGCTTCTTTTCGGGGATTACCTTTGAGGTAGATGCAAGTTTGGGGCTAACGGGGCGATGTGATTACATTTTATCACAATCCTCAGAGCAATTATTTTTAAGCGCGCCCGTCGCGGTGTTAGTGGAGGCCAAAAATGATAATAATACGCAAGGTATCCCGCAATGTATTGCCGAAATGATTGCGGCGCAACGCTTTAATGAACGGAAAGGTCAGCCCATCAGCCCCATTTATGGGGCGGTGACAACGGGTAGTCTGTGGCGATTTTTGAAATTAGAGCGGCAAACGGTATTCATAGATATTACTGAGTATGGTTTGTTTAATTTAGATAAAATTGTGGGCGTTTTGGCCTTCATGGTAGGCTGTTCTCCCGCCAAATAAAACAGGTGTCATAAAGTTACGAATAAAGCCCCTCAATCTGAATGATTGAGGGGCTTTATTATTTTAAATGATATCCTGGAGTGCAAACCTTCAGGTTTGCGTAGCGAATTGTAGGCAAACCTGAAGGTTTGCACTCCAATTGTTTACTGCCCTGGCGTGGGAGTTATATTAACTAATGTTTCTACAGTGGGCAAGGGTTGGGGTGTGACATTCGCACTATCTTCCACCTTTTCCCATAATTGGTCAACCACTAGACCTGGTGGTCCCATCGGGCCTTTTTTGATACCATTAACGGTTATTTCAATTCCCCCCGCATTACCTGACCGAATGGCAATTCGTTTTTCACCCGTCCATTGACGAATTTCATTTGTTTGCAGAATCCCCTCAAAGGCCCTAACATCATCTACTGTAATTTGCACCCATGATGATTCTAGCACCAAAATCTCCAATGTTACGCCGCGATAAACAATGGGGGTGGGAGTTGGTGTAGGTGGAATGGGCGTAGGCGTGTTGGTGGGCAGTGGGGTGGGGGTGTCTAGGACAAAGAGTTGGTCAGAATTGCCATTAACAGGGGTAATATTGGCAGCAGGGTTATCGGCGGGCTGTTGCGCCACAACGACCACATCGTTAAGATTAAGTTGATTATAAGCAAGATAGCTTAATACACCACTGACGGCGAGAAATAACATCGCTCCTAGTACCAATTCCCAGGGGAAGGGGCGCGGCACCATCGCCAAAGTTGAGTATTCAATCCCATTGGAGGTGACTCGTTGCCCTTTAATGGGGACAATGCCGTGTCCATCATGTTGGGTCAAGGCTTCCAAGGGGTCGAGTTTTAAAAATGTCGCGTAATTACGAATCAAGCCGCGTACCACGATGGGCGAAGGAAAGGGCTTAAAATTGTTTTCTTCTAAGGCGGCTAATAAATGGAGGCGGATGTGCGTGACTTGAGCCACATCTTCTAAACTGTAGCCTTGTTCTTGCCGTGCCGCTTTTAAAAATTGACCTACACTCACGGTACTTCTCCCTAAAAAACTCATTTATACACTTAGGACTTTCGCTTATAGCCGATTTTGGTAGCCAACAGGAGTGTCAAAATTTTATTTTGACAGGCGAAAATGAAATTTTCGCACTCCTTAAGGGAAAGTCCTAACACTATCTAGTACACCGTTCATTTAATTTCTAGTATATCCGAACAGACAAGAATGTCTGTTCTACTGGTAGGTCGGACATTCCTGTCTGACCATGTACTAAAAACTAAATGAACAATCCACTAGTCATATCAAATGACAATTCTACTATAAATCAAACAGTTATGCTAATAAGGTGTGTATTAATGGCTAGGCCAATTGGCGTAAGCGACATGGCTAAGGGTGGGGGATTAGTTGGGTTTGTTGTAGCCAAGTGGCTAAGGCGGTGGCGGCAACTTCATGTCCTGTAGCCGTCCAATGTCCGTCAGCGACCAAATATAACGGAGTATTGTGCTTACGGCCATACGCCACCATGGGCGGGGCAAGGTCAAGAAAGGGGAGGTGTTGTTGTTGGAAAAAGTCGGCTAAACGCTGATTGGGTTGGTTGGCGTTGGCCTGAGCAAAGGCGGGGCTATCATGCCAAAATTGAGTTTGTTCGGCGGGGGAAAGGAGTTGTAAACGGATGACTAGCCCTGGGCTAATTAAGGCCACGGCAAATTCATGCCCGTCTGCTGTAACTTCTTGTTGCAATTGGCGAATAGTGGCAAGGGTGACTTGCCAGGCGTGGGCTAATTCGGCCTCATCACTTGGCACATACAGGGCGGAAAAAGTGGTCGGGTAGGCGCGCCCAAAATATTGACGGGGTTGATTAGCAATAATTAACGGCTCTATTTGTTGATAGAGGCGGGAATTTTGGTAAAGTTTGCCCATCAGATTGATAAAAGTACGGCGGGATTCATTACAATTGTTTTCTAAACGGCTGAGGCTAGGGGCGTAGGTTAAAGGCACAGGATTGAGTTGGTCATCACAGACGGCGAAATAAGGGGCATAACAGTTTATTCCGTGCAGCGTCAATACATTACCAGGTAAATTATCCTGCAAATCATTGCCAATATAAAGCATAAGCAGGACTAAATCGGGTTGAAATTGGCGGCCATGATGACGATAAAAGAGGAGTTCATTGTTCGTTCCCCAATTCACGACTCCGCCACTGATGACTTCAACTTTATGGGAGGTCGCGGTTTGATTAAGTTTATTTTCTAATAATTGATGCGCCGTTTCCGCTTCCGACACTTGCAACGCATGGACAAAGGAGTCACCTAACATTAAAATACGAAAGGTGTTGGTAATTTTAGCGACGGCATGGTCACGGTCATGCATCCCCAAAGCGTTGAATTTGACGGCTTGGTGAAATTCTGGCCCTTGTACAATGCCTTCATAGTTGGGCTGACCTGTCCAACCGAGATTGGGGTCACAGGTGAAATAGTGGCTACTGTTGTCGGGGGGATAGGGCAGGGGCAATAGCCCACGCGCCATGAACTCTAGCAACAGTAAGCTCATGGCGACGCTGAGGCTGGCGAGGGCAATTTTGCCGAGAATAGTTTGCACAAGGAATTAGGAATTAGGAATTAAGAATTAGGAATTTATTGGATACGGAAATTTCTAATTCCTAATTACGTTGACGAGCCTGGCGGGGGTTTTTTTGCAGGGTTTTTGCACCGACCATGAGAGTGCTAATAATGACTAATAGGCTGACCAACATGGGCATGGTGGCGGAAGAGGGTGCAGCGGTGGTGGCTACGGCAATGGGTTGCTCTATGGCAGGGGGAGCTTCGGCGGCATGAAGGTCATCCGCGCCCGTGACGGGCATGGCATCGGGGGGGGCGAGGCTGAAGATGGGCGCGGGATTTAGTTCAGCCACTACAGGTAGGGGTGGTTTGGCGGTGGCTTGATGAGTGAGCATGGCAAATTCAGCCACAATCGGTAAGGTATCGTGATTTTTAGTGACGGCGGCCGCAATGGGGGTAACTTTCGTGGCGGGGGTAACTTTGCTTTTCGTCGGCATGGCGGGGCGGGTCACGGTATCAATGTGGCTAATAAGTTGTAATCCTGGTTTGCCTCCCGCTAACCCCATGACAAATAAACTGTAAAGCTGACCCGCAGCTAAATCCATTTTAGGGGTTATCAATGCCTCGACCTCGGTATCCGCTACATGTAAGGTAAAGTCATATTTGCCCGCGTGTAAGGGGATATAATTGGCGGCTTCTTTGAAACCCACTTCATTAAATAGTGTAGCTTGTACCCCATTTCTGCCGAGCATGTCCAATGTAGGTGCATTAGGGGACAAATGGACTAAGCGCAATTGCACCATGCCTGGCGCGGGCAGATGGTTATTATCCTTAAGCAAAACAGGCTCAAGCAAAATAAGTTTGCCCGCAATGGCGAGGGTGTAATCTTGATTGGCTTCGATTTTGATGGTGGTTTCAAGCAGGAGGGAGTCGTTGGAGATAACTTTGAGGGTGTGGCTTTGGGCGGTGAGGGGGATATAATTAGTAATATCTATAAATTTAACTTGCTTGAACATGGGCTGGTTATCTAGCCACACGTCAATGGCGGGGCCGTCGGGAATGGCATGGACAAGGCGCAGGTGCGTGGTTGAATTATCGGCGAGGGCGTTGGTGATGAAGGTTGCCGTGAGAAATAAAGCAGCTAATATTATTAAAAAACGTTTCATATCGTGCCTCCAAAGGGTAAAACCCACTATCATGGTGGTTCATTATTATGTCAACTTGAGTGATTATTTTTACCATATTTAGAGGGCATTGTCAACTTTATGTCAACTCGGTAGGGCATGCTAGGAATCAAAACGGCTGCTATCTTGAGAGACAGCAGCCGTTAAATTTAACTTAGCTTAATTATTAAGCCGCAGCTTTACCTTGACCAAAGAGGCGGGCAAACTCGCCATTTTCCCAAGAGACCAAGATTGGCACGGCATTGAAGATGGAGGAGTAAGTCCCTGTAATAATGCCGACCATGATGATGGCGATAAATTGGCTAATGGTCGCGCCACCAAAGGCGAAAATAGCTAGGGCGACAAACAGGGTGGTGATAGAGGTGGCTAAACTACGGTTCATGGTTTCTAAAATGCTGCGGTTACTAATTAGCTCAAAATCCTCGCCGCGCCGTTGGGGGACATTTTCCCGCAGACGGTCAAAGACAATGATGGTATCGTGAACGGAGTAGCCGATAACGGTTAAAATACCTGTTAAGAATAGGGCATCAACTTCCCAACCGAGAAAGACTCCACACAAGGCAAAAATACCTGCAGTGACGAGAATGTCATGGAGCATGGCCGCAATCGCGGCCACACCATAACGAAACGCATGGTCAATGGTACGGAAGGCAAAAACCAAATAGAGCAAAATAGCGATGGCGGCGGTGATGATGGCTAAAGTGCCTGCGCGCGCCACCTCTTGACCAATGGCGGGGCCAACGGAGTCAAAGCGTAGTTCCTCAAAATTGCCGAGGTCACTTTTCATTTTATCTTGCAAAGCCACGCGGGCTTCTTCCGCTAAGAACTTGGAACGAATGAGAATGGTTTGTTTGCCTAACTGTTCAGCCGTGGTTACGTCGGTATCTTTGTACTCAGTCGTAATGTTGGTTTCGGGGTCAGTGTAGGTGTAATCTTGAAAAACTTGGCGTACTTGGGTTATCTCAATGGGCTTATCAAAATATACTTCCATTAATGAACCACTGGTGAAATCTACGCTGAGTTTAAGCGGGGTGCCAAATTGGACGGTAGAAAAGCCCATGGCTAATAACCCTGCAATCACGGTAATAATGGAAAAGGCGTAATAAATTTTACGTTTGCCCACAATATCCATTAAACCATTGAGCCAAGTGGGTGCTTGGTTACCGCTTGTATCTAAATTGAAACCCATCATAAAGGTATTGTTTTGTAATCCGTTGCCTGCTAAAGCTACGGCAAAGCGGAGCAACGTACGAGTGACAACTAACGCGGTAAAGAGGTTGGTCACAACCCCCAAAGCCAAGGTAATGGCAAAACCTGTTACAATGCTGGCCCCAAAGTTAGAGCCAAACTGCGCCAAAATAGCACAAGTGATGAGGGTACTGAAAGCCGAGTCCCGAATGGACGGCCAAGCCCGTTCAAAACTAAGTTCTAGGGCGCGGTGCATATTGCGGCCTGCCCGTAATTCTTCTTTAAGCCGTTCAAACACTAGGATATTCGCGTCAACGGCCATACCCACTGAGAGGATAAAACCTGTAATACCTGGCAAGGTTACAGTGATGGGCAGGAGTTTATATAAGCCAAAGTTCATCAGGGCATAAATGATGAGGGCCAGACAAGCCACAAAACCAGGCAGGCGATAATAAACTATCATAAAGAGTAAGACTACGATTAAGCCAATAGAGCCTGCCCGAATACTGCGTTGAACCGAGTCTTGACCTAGTGTGGGGCCGATGAGCCGATTTTCAGCCACATTTAGACCAACAGGTAACGAACCATAACGAAGCTGAATGGCTAAGGCTTGGCCTTCTTGGATATTGCTGCGACCTAACGTAATCGTACCGTTAGTATCAATCCGAGCATTAACGGTAGGGCAGGATAAAACCGCTTTATCCAAAATAATACATAAATATTTGCCAATACTACGCGCACTGTAATCACCAAATTTCGCGCCCCCCTCAGATTTAAGGCTGAAATTGATGCTAGTTTGGCGACTGTTGGGGTCTAGTCCCGCGTTGCTCACCTCGGCTAAATCACCCCCGGTAATAATCGTGGGGAATATTTTTTCGGGGTTATAAACCTCAACGGGTTTACTAATGGTTGCCGTACCTGTTACATTTTCGGTGTTAGTA
The DNA here is from genome assembly GCA_020049115.1 of Chloroflexota bacterium. Classification (GTDB taxonomy): domain Bacteria; phylum Chloroflexota; class Anaerolineae; order 4572-78; family J111; genus JAIFLK01. The sequence goes on from JAIFLK010000324.1 coordinate 12,559, forward strand.
ATAGGTGTGACGTTGTAACCTCTAGGGTCGCCTTCGGTGGTGCGAATCACTGAGCCTTCGGGGATAGGCACTGAGCCTGCGTCCACAAACTCCAGCATCCCTGTTTCGCGGATGGTGCTAATGGCTAATTTCGGGTCATCAATGCCAGGCAATTCGACAATAATACGGCGTTCACCTTGTCGTTGGACGAGAGGTTCTGTAACTCCCAGCCCATTCACCCGATTTTCAATGATGCTTTTGGCTGCATCCATAACTCCTTCGGCGGGGATTTCTCCCGCAGGTAAATCGGCTTCTAAGACGACTTGTAATCCACCTTGTAAATCTAAGCCTTGATGGATTCTAATACTACGTTCTTGGTCACCTTGCCAAACTAATACTCTCGCCCACAAAGGCTGTTCAGGCTCTTCACTTGCGACATAATTCAAGTTGACGGCGTTGACCCAGATGAGGAAGCCAGTTAATAAAACTAGCCCAATTAACATATTGATATTACGTTGTTCCATGCTTTAAATAGTCCTTTAGATGTGCTTGGTTTAGGCAATTGTGCCAAGCCACCGATTATAATACCCTTACATGGAGATGTCAAATGTTCTACGGGTTGTGCTTACGACAGAGGATGTTAGATAGCCACTTAAAATTTGCAAAAACAGGCTGTTTCGAGTAAAACAATGGGTCTATCGTTCTATTCAATGAAGCATGTTGTTGCAAATGAAAGCAGACAAAGAATGTCACCCTAAGTTAAAATGAAAGCCACAGCCTGATAAGGAAATTTTATCGGGGCGGTGGCTTTTTGTGTTAGTGGCAGTTCAACATGCCATCGGCAGAGACCTACAAGGTTTTTTAAACCTTGCAGGTCAACGCGCGGTGGCTTCACCTGCAAGGTCTTAAAGACCTTGTAGGTGTAATTTTGTTCTTATTGATATAGTTGAGTTTTTTAGTTAAAGAGGAGAG
>JAIFLK010000019.1 GCA_020049115.1 Chloroflexota bacterium
CTTTCATTGGGCAGCCCCAACAAATTGGCCGATGCGCCCGTTGATACAATGACGGCCTGGCCTTCATAAAGTTCATCATCAACCCACACTTTTTTAACCTCGCCCGCCAACTCTACCCGCGTGACATCTTTGGTAATGAACTCCGCCCCAAAACGTTCAGCTTGGGCGCGAAAATTTATCATCAAATCTGGCCCCATGATACCCTCCTTGAAGCCTGGGAAATTCTCCACTTCGGAGGTCAACATGAGTTGCCCGCCTGGTTGATACCCTTCTATGACTAGAGGTTGCAGATTGCCGCGCGCGGCGTAAATGGCGGCGGTTAAGCCTGCTGGCCCTGAACCCACAATAATGATATTTCTAACGGTCATGTAATACTCCTTGTAAATTCATAAATTGTAACTAATTGTCCAGAATCCACGAAGTATGCTAAGAAAAGCTAAGTTTTTTCTTCCGATTTCTTCGCGTGTCTTAGCGGATTCTAGCCTTAGTAAGGGCAAAAATTAAACCTATACCCAAAAGCACGCCAACAAAAATGAGGCTCGTTTTATATATGAACGGAGCTAAATTTTCACGTTCAGTCACAGCTAATTGCCACTCGGTAAAAAGAATTTTACTAAACAACGGGCGATTTTCAGCCACAACATGATACCCCAATTCTACAAACCATAGTAATGGTCGGCGCATAAATGGGGCAATAAGCCAACGGGGATAACCCAGTTCAGTCAAAATAAACATGGCCGCCCGCCCCGCTTTAATAATTTGACCATCAGGCGTAATAATGTGAATGGCGCGCTCACAAGCCGTATAGAGCGCGGGAGTCATCGGTGGCGTGGGACATTCTTGGTAGGAGACGGAATAAAATTTCTGCTTACTATCTTGTCGTCTGACCCAGACGATAGTCCGACTTCAGAAACCTCAGTGACCATCCCAAATGAGCCAATGTTGGTTGGGTTGTTTAATATTCATAAGAACTCTGATGAATTTGAGAAGTTATCTGATGACTGCGAGTCGTCAGATAACTAAATATTTAAGTTACGCCTTCAAAGTAAGCGGCTAATTCCTCTAAGATGGATTGGTGAGGTTGCCAGGCTTCATGGAAAAAATGTTTTTCTAGCAGTTTCAAAATGGTATTTTTAGTAACAGTAGTTAAAGCTCCGCCATCTTGGGCTGTGGCCAGGCCACCGAGCGCATTACCTAAAGCTAACGATGCGCCCCAACTTAAGCCCACCAATCGCCCTAACACCACCCCTGCATTAAAACAGTCACCTGCGCCAGTGCTATCTTTCACTTCCACATCAAACGCAGGCAACTTAAGGCGGCTATTGCCAGTGGCTAAAATGCTGCCATGCCGCCCCTGTTTCGCCACAATCGCGTTGGCTTTATGCTCATTTAACAAATAATCCACCCCTTCATCAATCGGCAACCCTTGACTGAGGAGCGATAACTCTACGGCATTAGGAAAAATAACATCCACCCGTGGTAAAATTTGGATGATTTGTGAACGGGCGCGTAAGGCTGGCTCGGTGCCAATATCAAGACTGACCCGTGTATGGGGCGAATTATCGGCAATATCTAAGGCCATGCGAAGAGTTTCATATTGTTGGTAAGATAAAAAAGAGTAGCCCGAAAGGTGTATCCATCGAGCCGACTTAAAATAATTCAAATCTAGCGCACGGGAATCAATAAATACATTCGCCCCCCGTGCGCTAAACATGGTGCGCTCGCCATCCGCCGTCACGGCAATGAAAATCAGCCCCGTGCTAACTTTGGGGTCAACTTGTAATTGTGAGCAATCTACGCCCGCTTCCTGTAAATCCACCAAAACTTGCTTGGCCAGAGCATCTTGCCCTATGCGCCCCACAAAACCCACATCCATGTCCATTTTCGCCAAAGCAATGGCAGTATTCACCCCTGACCCACCTGTATGGAGTTGAACCGCAGAGGCAACTGTTTCATTCCCAGGGATAGGATAGGCAGGAATTGCAAAAATTACATCTACGTTAATATCACCCACAACAATTATGTCTGGCAAGTTCGGGTCAACCGTATTATAAAGGAGCTAAACCCACATTTAACTTCTTTATAATACGGTTATATTACCTCAAATGATTACGCATCGGGCGCGCTCGGTAAAATAACATTAAAATTACTGCCTTTGCCAACCACACTTTGCACCCAAATTCGCCCTTGATGAACCTCAACCATGCCTTTGGCAATGGACAAGCCCAAACCCATGCCCTGATATTTACGCGTGAGCGAGGGTTCCACTTGATGGAATTGGTCAAAGATACGGTCATATTCTGTTTCAGGGATACCAATGCCCGTATCTATGATGTTAATGTGATATTTGTAACCCTTAAGTTGCAAATTAATATGAATCCGCCCACCTTCAGGCGTAAATTTAATTGCATTCGAAATAAGGTTAGCAAAAACTAAATAAATTTTTTGGCGGTCAGCATCAATATTCAAGGGGTCGCCATCAGGCACAAATTTTTTGGTCAGAATTTGTTGCTGGCCTTTCATCAACTCGGAAAATTCATCCAATACATCCAAAATGAGTTGCCGCAATGAAAAAACGGAACGGTCTAACATGACTTTATTACTTTGAATGTGATGTAAATTGACCATGTCGCCAATTAAAGTCCGCAGATGCATGGCACTGTTCACAACAATATCTAACTGTTCACTGGCTTGACCTTTCACATTTTCGCGCAGGAAACTAGCATAACCTAAAATTACGGCAAGGGGCGTGCGAAGCTCATGCGCCGCAATATTGACAAAATCACTCTTAATTTGGTCAATCTCGGCTAAATTACGGTAGGCTTTCTGTAGCTCATCTAACAGCCGCGCATTTTCTAAAGCCACCGCCGCCTGAGCCGCCAAAGTGGTCGCAATTTGAATGTCATCTTGCGTAAAACCTTCCACCGAACGCTTATTGACCACCTCTAACGCCCCAATCACTTGGTCACGCACCTTTAAAGGAACGCCTAAAATAGAACGGGTTTCAAAACTGAGAGCTTTATCAATATCTTGATGCCAGCGTTCATCATTTTTTACATCCCGAATTAAAATGGGCTTGTCAGTGCGGACAATTAGCCCCGCAATGCTACTATCTAGCGGGACGGAAACATTTCGTAAAGCCTCACTCACCCCCCCAGTGGCCTCCGTAAAATGTAACTCGCCCGTATTTTTATCAATCAGCAAAATGGAGCAAGCATCCGTGTCAATGAGTTCAGTGGCTGATTGGATAATAATTTGCAACAAAGGCTCAAGAGTAGAGTAAGCACCGTATTAAGAATTTGGCTCACCTTAACAATTCGTTCCAAATAAGTAATACGATATTCCAAGCGAGTAATTTTTTCTCTGAGTACCGCTTTCTCTTCATCCTCTGTTTCTGGCTTTTTAGCCGATTCAGGTCTAATGGCGACGGGACGGCTAACGGATACTTTCTGTTCACCTGGCTCATCAAGAGACAATTCGTCGGTTTCATTTTTACTGGCTTCTGAGTCATTGGACTCTGATTGTGAACCACCAAGATATTTTAACATAATGCCCACCCATAACCTACATTTGTTAAGAAGTGACAAAACCAATTGATACTCTAATTTTACTATTTAGAGGGCGTTCTGACAAACAATTAAAGCCGTTTAAACCATGCTGCTTCCGTCCTGAGTCAACATACAATTTTCTATCAAAATTAAGGCATCAGCCGACGCTTGCGGAGTTTGCCAACCCCAATGAATCAAAAATTCACGATTACCCGTCGCGCCTGTGATGGGTGACGGTCGTAACCCCAATAAAGTCAACCCTAAATGAGAGCCTAAAACCACCATTTTTTCTAAGACCTCCCGATGAACGGCCTCATCACGAATAACTCCTTTTTTACCGACTTGATGCCGCCCCGCTTCAAACTGTGGTTTAATCAGCGCAATAATAGCAGCAGGCGTTGACAACCATGTAATAATCGGTGGCAAAATTAAGGCCAATGAAATAAATGAGACATCAATCACCACCAAATTAATGGGGTCAGGCAAAACATTAACATAGCGTACATTCGTTCGTTCCATCACCACAACTCGTTCATCTTGCCGTAACGACCATGCCAATTGCCCATAACCCACATCAATCGCATAAACCCGACTAGCCCCATGTTGTAATAAAACATCCGTAAACCCACCCGTTGACGCGCCCACATCTGCACAAATCGCCCCATGGGGGTCTATCGCAAATGTATCTAACGCCGCCGCCAACTTTAAACCACCACGCCCCACATAAGGCAAATCATGCTTAATCGTTAATACAGCTTCAGATAAAATAGTTGTCCCCACCTTGGTGACAACTTGGCTATTCACCTCAACCTTGCCCGCCATAATTAAAGCCTGCGCCTTACTACGACTCTCCGCCAAGCCTCTCTCAACTAATAAAACATCTAATCTTAATTTTGTCATGTTATTTTCAACTTACTATGAGCTATTCAGCTTGCCAAACCCATTCAATTAAGATACCATGCCCGTTAATTACTTCAAGGAGATATACCTTTGCTCATCGGAATTTTAAAAACCCTACGGCCAAAACAATGGACCAAAAATGGCCTCATTTTCACTGCTCTAATTTTCGACTTAAAATTATTCCACCTTTTACCTGCCCTCAATACTCTAGCGGGGTTTATAATACTTTGTTTTGTATCAGGCACTGTCTACTTAATCAACGATTTAGTTGATGTCGAAAAAGACCGCCAACACCCAATCAAACGTTACCGTCCTATTGCAGCAGGCCAAGTTTCTACCCAAGCGGCCATAATTACCGTAATAGCATTAATGCTCATCTGCATACCCATTAGTTTTAACTTACATATTTATTTTGGTTTTATCATTGTCAGTTATCTTATCTTACAAATAGCCTACTCTTTTAAACTAAAAAATGTTGTGATTATAGATGTTTTAGCCATAACGGCAGGTTTTGTGCTACGGGTGGGGGGGGGAGTGGTATTAGTTCAAGCAGAACGCTTCTCGCCCTGGCTCTATGTGTTTACTATGTTTGGAGCGTTATTTCTCGCTTTGGGCAAACGTCGGCAAGAACTCTTGTTACTCAAAGGGCAGGCTTCTCAAACACGAGCAATTTTGAATGAATATAATCTACCTTTTTTAGATGAGATGATTGCTATTGTAACGGCAGGCACAGTCATGACTTACTGTTTTTACACTTTCTTTGCCCCCAATCTACCCGATAACCATGCCATGATGCTCACAATTCCCTTCGTCATCTATGGAATTTTTCGTTATTTATACATTATCCACGTTCAAGGGAATGGAGGCGCACCTGATGAAGTATTTCTAACTGACCGCCCACTCCAAATCAGTATTCTGATGTTTGGTTTAGCGGTTATCATGATTTTATACCGATTTTAACATAGGACTTACGCAAACACCTCACCCCAACCCTCTCCTACGTAGGAGAGGGCGCAAAATCTCCCTCCGATGTCGGGGGGATTAAGGGGGGTAGGAGAGGGCGCAAAATCTCCCTCCGATGTCGGGGGGATTAAGGGGGGTAGACTTAGCTTTTGCGTAAGTCCTATAACACTTTAACGTAAAAAAAGCTACGCAAATGACTTATTGCGTAGCTTTTTTAAATTAAAGCTAATTACTATTTAAATACACAAACTACACAACCGAAAAGATTAACGTTTAGTGTATTGTGGTGCTTTACGAGCGCGCTTGAGGCCAGGTTTCTTCCGTTCCTTAGCTCTAGCATCACGAGTAAGCAAATGATATTTGCGTAAAGTCTTACGTCGCTCAGGGTCAACCTTTAATAAGGCACGAGCAAGTCCTAACTGCACTGCAGTAGCCTGCCCCGTAATTCCTCCGCCCGATACTTTAACAGTAATATCAAAACGGCCATCCGTACCAGTCACCTGAAGCACTTTTTGAATATTAACTTGGTCTACTTTACGAGGAAAATAGACATCCATGGGTTTGTCATTAACTTTAATTGTGCCGCTACCACCAGTATGCAAACGAACACGGGCGGTGGCAACTTTACGACGACCAACGCCTTCATAATATTGGGTTTCTGCCATGAACTTTCTCCGTTATTTAACTTCCATTACTTGAGGTTTTTGCGCTTCATGTGGATGGCTTGAACCACCATAAACTTTCAGCTTCCTATACATTTGTCCACCTAAGCGGCTTTTTGGCAACATTCCGCGTACGGCATGCTCAATAACTCGCTCTGGGAACTTTTTAAGCTGGTCGCGTAAACTTATGGAGGTAAGACCACCAGGATAACCAGAGTGACGATAATATCTCTTTTGGAGCATTTTTCGTCCTGTTGTATGCACCTTCTCGGCGTTAACAACAATAACATAATCGCCACAATCGACATGACGCGTATAAACTGGTTTATGCTTACCACACAACACCGTAGCAATTTTAGTAACTAATCGGCCTAAGGTTTCACCTTGAGCATCTATTACATACCAGTCTCTTTCTACTTCATCGGTTTTTATACTAACTGTTCTCACAAATTATCTCCTGCAACGGGAACAAAAATTTAAGATAGTTTAACTGTTTCTGGGTAGGTTACACTCATCAGACATAAACCATGGGGTGGGGCAGTATAAGAACCAGCCTTTAAATCATGGGCTAATAAAATATCTTGAACTTGACTAACTTGTAACCGACCTAACCCAACTTGAATTAAAGTCCCCACAATATTTCGCACCATACGATATAAGAAAGCATTAGCAGTTATATCAAAATTTAACTGAGTGCCAATGGTTGACCATTTTGCTTGGGTTATTTGACGTACTGTATTATTTCCCTGAGTTGGCTTACCAAAAGAAGCAAAATTATGAGTGCCGATTAACAATTGGCTGGCATCGTTCATAAGTTCTAAATTCAACTGAGGCTTTATATGATAAGCATAACGAGCCATCAAAATAGTAGGCCATGCTTGGTTGAAAATAGTATAACGATATGAACGATTTAATGCATCAAAACGAGGGGAAAATGGTTCTGTTATAATACCTAATGTTTTAATTACAATATCTTTGGGCAAAATAGCATTAAGCGCACGATGTAAATCTTCAAGATTATGTTTCCATGCAACATTAAAAGCAATTACTTGCCCAACTGCGTGAACACCTGTGTCAGTCCTTCCCGCACCATCAATCCGTATAAATGCCTTAGTTACTTTAGCTATGACTTTTTCTATCTCACCTTGAACAGTACGTGCATTAGGCTGAAATTGATATCCTAAAAAATCCGTACCATCATATTCAACTGTGGCATAATATCGCTGAATTAACACTAAAGCAATTAAACTATTTTACCGTTATACCCCAACAATTTCAATCAAAGCTACATTAGCTGCATCACCTTGACGGGGGCCTAACTTGTATATACGAGTGTAACCACTATTACGTCCTTCAATAGCATGAGCAGTCTCATCAAACAATTTACGCAAAACCATAGGGTCACAAATTTCCCGAGCAGCCAAACGACGAGAATGTAAATCACCTCGTTTAGCTAAAGTAATTAATTTTTCTGCAATAGGTTGTACACTTCTAGCTTTGGCTTCAGTCGTTTTTATACGATTATGGCGAAATAATTCTGTAGCCAAATTTCGTAACAAAGCCTTACGATGTTTCATTGAACGACCGAGCTTCCGCCCCATTACATTATGTCGCATATTCTCTACTCCTACTGGCTTAAAAACTCTGAGACAGAAACTTTACTGCCACTGTCTTCTTCATTCATCAAGGCAAGAAATCCTTTTTCTTCTAAACGTTCCATCAACTCATCTAGTGACTTTTGTCCAAAGTTGCGAATAGCCAGTAATTCATCCTGACCTTTTTTCAGCTTATTTAGAATTTCACCTACCTGAGTAATTCCAGCACGTTTCAAGCAATTATAAGCACGCACAGAAAGCTCTAAATCTTCAATCGGCGTTTCATTGATTTTATCAGGTATATGCTCAACACTTTTTTCGTCATATTTGACTGGTTTTTCTTCTTGAGTTGCACCAGCAACAAGCGAAAAATGTTGTACCAGAATTTTAGCTGACTCGCTTAAGGCATCACGCGGTGAAATTGTACCATCAGTAAGAATTTCAAGTAACAGACGGTCATAATCAGTAGATTGTCCAATGCGGGTACGCTCTACAACATAATTAGCTTTAAGAACTGGGCTAAAAATAGCATCAACGGGTATCTCACCTATAGGTAATTTACCCCGCTCTTCAGCAGGTGAATAACCTCGCCCCATTTGAACAACTAGTTCAAGGTCAAGTTCAACATCAGTAGAGTCAGCGGTTAACAAGGGCATCTCTGGGTTAATAATTTCAACTTGTGTAGAAGAACCTACTAAATCACCGCCAGTGACAATACCGCCCCCTCTAACCTCACATCTTAAGCGAACCGATTCGTTTTGAAATAACTTGAAGCGTAGCTGTTTGACATTCAAAATAAGAGCTGTCATATCCTCACGAACATGAGGTATATCAGAAAATTCGTGATGAACACCACTCACTCGAATAGATGTTACAGCGGCTCCAGTTAATGACGAAAGCAATACACGACGTAGGGCATTGCCTAAAGTAATCCCATAACCACTTTCCAAAGGTCCAATACTAAATTGACCAGAACTTTGAGAGATTGCTTCAGTTTCTATTTTAGGTAATACAAGATTAAAGTCAGACAAGAAACACCCTCCAAAACCACAAGACATAAACCACAATGGCTATTACACATTGGGCCAAAAAAAGTGATGCTTACCTACAAAACCGATTATACACGACGTCTTTTAGGTGGTCTACATCCATTATGAGGAATTGGTGTTCTATCAGTAATTGACCGGAGCTTTAAATCACTACCTTGTAGTGAACGAATAGCGGACTCACGACCAGGCCCAGGCCCCTTAACAAAAACATCTAATTCACGAACACCATTTTCTTGGGCTATTTTGGCAGCATTTCTAGCAGCTAACTGAGCAGCATAAGGGGTACTCTTACGTGACCCTTTAAAACCACTCGTACCACCACTGGCCCAACAAATCACATTACCTTTTTGGTCGGTAATAGTCACAACGGTATTATTAAATGTCGAGTAGATATAAGCCCGACCATAAGGAATATTTTTTCTTTCTTTTTTAGCGGATCGTGTCTTTCGACCTTTTTGCTTTGCCATAAACTCCCTTTCACTATCAGCAAACAATAATAAATACAATTATTACATTTATTATTTCTTGCGTGCAGCTCGTTTCTTCCCAGCCACGGTTTTTCTTGTTCCTCGTCTTGTACGAGCATTTGTTCGAGTACGCTGCCCACGCGCAGGCAAACTACGTCGATGGCGTAAACCACGATAACAGCCAATTTCTTGTAAACGTTTAATGTTTAAACCAACTTCACGACGTAAATCACCTTCAACCACATAAGTATGGTCAATTATATCACGTAAGCGTGTAACTTCCTCTTCGGATAAATCTTTGATACGAGTATCTGGATTAATACCGGTATTCTTAATTATTTCTTGACTAGTGTATAAACCAACACCATAAATATAGGTCAAGCCAATTTCAACACGTTTATTACGTGGCAAGTCTACCCCAGCAATACGAGCCATAAATTCACTCCTTACCCTTGGCGTTGCTTATGTCGAGGATTTCTTTTACAAATAATCCTCACAATGCCATGCCGCTTAATAATTTTACAATAATCACAACGAGGTTTAATTGATGGTTTTACTTTCATGGATAATATCTCCTTAAGCCAGGCCTATCTAATAAAGCCCTCATAATGACGCATCAAAAGTTGCGCTTCAAGTTGTTTCACAGTATCTAATACAACTCCAACAACAATCAACAAACCTGTGCTAGTAATCAACAACGATTGTGTTTGTGAACCACTTTGGCTAATACCAGGAATAATATTTACAATCCAAGGTAAAATAGCGACAAAGCCAAGCATCAAAGCACCAGCAAATGTAATTCGTTGCAACACCAGATTAAGATATTCTTCTGTACGTTTGCCTGGGCGCAGCCCAGGAATAAATCCACCATTACGTTGCAAATTTTCAGCTAGGTTTTGTTGTTTAAAAATAACATCAGTATAGAAATAGGTAAAACCAACAACCATTATAAAGTAAACTATCCAGTAAGGAAAAGATGAAGGGTTAGGACTAAACCAACGAACTATCCCATTAGCTATGGTTGCAACAAAAGGTGTACTACTAAACTGAAGGTAGCTAGCCACAGCACTAGGAAAAATCATTATAGACTGTGCAAAAATGAGGGGGATCATACCAGCACTATTAACCCGTAAAGGTATGTGTGTACTTTGTCCACCATAAACCTTTGTTCCACGCACCCGCTTCCCATATTGTACAGGTATACGTCTCTGACCTTCTTGAACCACTGCAATAACAGCAATAGTTATTACAGTGACTGTCGTAAATATTACAAGGTTAAGCCATTCCTGACGACTAACGAAACCAGCAATTTGACTAGGCATATTGGAAACAATCCCACCAAAGATAATAATGGAAGTTCCATTACCAATACCTTGTTCAGTAATAAGTTCACCAAGCCAAACAGCTAACATAGTTCCAGCAGTCATTGTCAAAAGAGTTGTAGTAGTGGATAAAAAATCTACCGTAAACCCAAAATTATTTATCATGTCTGGAACGGTATTTTGCATAAAAATTGCCTGACCATAAGCTTGTAATATAGCCAAGGGTACAGTCAAGATGTATGTATACATGGTGATTTTGTTTCTGCCCTGTTCACCTTCTTTAGCCAACTCTTGTAATTGAGGAACCAAAGGATTAAGAAGCTGTAAGATAATAGAGGCCGTAATATACGGATATACCCCCATTGCCATGACAGAAAAATTTACTAAGGCCCCACCAGATAGTAAGTTCAAAAATTGAACAATGACCTGGCTACCACCTTGACCAGCATCCAAAAAAGAACGCAAAGCAGATGGATTAACGCCCGGCACAGGAACATGTGCCGCAGCCCGATACACAATAAGTATCAAAAGAGTAAAAAATATTTTACGACGTAAATCCGGTAAAATTAGTGCATTACGGATTGCTTCTATCATTATCAATCCCTATAGCAAAGGTAAAACTTCAACAGTTCCACCAACAGCTTCGATTTTTTCTTTAGCAGTTTTTGAAAAGTGATGCGCTTTAACAACAAAAGAGGTTGTAATTTCGCCATTGCCTAAAATAGCCACAGCTTTATCTGACAATTTAATAATCCCCATTTCAACTAGCAATTGAGGAGTAATTTCTTGGAGGCCACTTTCAGCAAACCTTTCTTGCAACCGGCTAACATTAACCGGTTTATATTCAATCCGATGAATATTAGTAAACCCACGACGAAACGGTAAACGTCTAACTAAAGGTAGCTGCCCACCCTCGAAAAAGGGACCTTTGCCACCACCTGAACGGGCTTTTTGGCCTTTGGTACCACGACCTGATGTTTTACCTGTTCCTGATGCCATACCACGCCCAATTCTTTTTCTGCTTTTTTTGCTACCAGGAGCAGGCTTTAAATCATGTAACTTCATTGCCAATTGACTCCACAATTTTTAACTTAATTTTATCTTAAACAGTATAAATGGGTTGTTGAAAATTAATTTTTAATCTCAACTAAATGGGATACTTTATTAATCATACCCCGAATGGCAGGAGTATCTTGATGCTGAATTGTTTGACCCAACCGACGTAGTCCTAAAGCACGAACCGTCTTTTTTTGACCTTCAGCATAACCAATTGCGCTTCTTACTAATGTAACGCTCAATGTTTTAGATAAATTAGCCATTAGTATTCTTCCTTGTAACCCAAAAAGGTTGAACTCGTTCTATAGGCAAACCACGATTACGAGCTATTTCGGCGGGATCTTGCAATTCATTGAGTGCTTTAATGGTAGCTCGTACAACATTAAGAATATTAGAGCTACCTTTACTTTTAGTCAAAATGTCATGAATACCCACAGCTTCAATAACCGCCCGAACACCACCACCAGCAATAACACCCGTGCCTGGTGACGCTGGCTTTAGAAATACTTCAGCCGCGCTAAAACGGGTTGTAATTTCATGGGGAATAGTTGTATCAGTCGTAGCAACTTTACGCATGTTATGTTTAGCTCGCTCTGAACCCTTACGAATCGCTTCAGGAACTTCACGCGCTTTACCAACACCAACACCAACACTACCTTTATTATCACCCACAACGACGCAAGCACGAAAACTAAAACGTCGTCCACCTTTCACAACCTTAGCAGTTCTTGCAATATGCACTACTCGTTCATCTAGCTCTTCAACTGTTTCTTGAAATTCACGTTTTGCCATAAAACTCTCCTTAAAACTCCAATCCCGCTTCGCGAGAAGCATCTGCAAGTGCTTTCACCCGACCATGGTATTTATAACCACCACGGTCAAAAACAACTTTAGTAACCCCAGCACCTAAAGCTCGTTCGGCCACTAATTTACCTACCATCATCGCTTGCTCAGTTTTAGAATGTTTTTCTGATACCTGATTAACACCAAAGTCTAAAGTAGAAGCTGAGGCAATAGTCACTCCTCGAATATCATCTATTACTTGCGCGTAAATGTGGGATAAACTACGAAAAACATTTAAGCGAGGTCGTTCAGATGTACCAGAGAGTTGCTTTCGTACACGTTTATGGCGACGTTGTCGTGCTAAATAACTTGGATTTATTTTTTTCATAATTACCTCGTTAATCAAACCTCAAAGATTAATGATAATCTTTGAAACCTCTTATTTAGCCTTACCAGCCTTACCAGCTTTACGTAAGATTATTTCATTCACATATCGTACACCTTTACCCTTATAGGGTTCTGGTGGACGCATTCGACGTATACGAGCAGCAATTTCACCCACAACTGCTTTATCCATACCACTCACTATTACTTGTGTACCTGTTTTATCAACCGAAAAGCTGACATTTGCTGGAGGCTCAAAAACAATTGGGTGAGAATAGCCAAGGCTTAGAACCAGGTTATTTGCCTGCACATTCGCCCGATAACCAACACCTTCAATCTTCAACTCACGTGTAAAACCTTGACTAACCCCAGCTACCATATTACCAAGTAAAGCTCGTACAAGACCATGTTTACATCGATGAGAACGATGGTCACTAGGTCGAGTAATAACAACATGACCATCTTCTTGTTTAATACCAATCTCAGGTGGAAAATCTTGTTGTAACTCCCCTTTTACACCTTTAACTCTAACAGAGTTACGATTAATATCTACTGTAACACCTTTAGGAAGAGGGATGGGTAGTTTACCTATTCTTGACATAGAAAAATCTCCTAAATCCTACAACGTTACCAGACGTAACAGAGGATTTCACCACCTACATGCTTACGTCGTGCCTGGCTACCTGTCATGACCCCTTTAGGGGTAGAAACAATAGAAATACCTAAACCACTTCTCACATTTGGGATTTTATCTGTAGTACAATAAACTCTTTTTCCAGGTTTACTAATACGTTGTACTCCCCCAATAACTGCTTTGGGGCGGCGTTCAGGAGTATACTTTAAGCGTATAAGTAACACCGAGTTAATTTTTCCTGGCAGAATTTCATAATCTTGAATAAACCCTTCTTCTTTCAGAAGAATAGCAATAGCTTGCCGCATTTTGGAAGTAGGCATTGCCACATGAGGATGCTGAACAAGACTAGCATTTCTAATACGGGTCAGCATATCGGCAATTGGATCAGTTGTGCTCATACAAATTCCTCTCTTCAACTAAAATAAAAGACATGCTCGGCTAAGTTTACCAACTAGACTTAACAACACCAGGGATTTTACCCTCATTAGCCAATTTACGGAAGCAAATACGACATAAGCCAAAACGACGTATATAAGCTCGTGGCCGCCCACATTGATTACAACGATTACGGACACGTACAGCATATTTACGGCGTGTTTCTCGAACCACCATACACTTTTTAGCCATCTTTGTTATCTCCCTCTAAAAGGCATTCCCATTAGGCTTAACATTTTACGACTTTCTTCATCATTATCAGCCGTTGTTACGATGGTAATCCCCATTCCACGAACCTTATCAATCTTATCGTAGTCAATTTCTGGCCAAGATAATTGCTCGGCTAACCCTAACGTATAGTTACCTCGACCATCAAAACTATCAGAGGAAATTCCACGAAAATCTCGTTGACGAGCCAACGAAATATTAAGCAGCCTATCTAAAAAATCCCACATGCGGCTACCACGTAAAGTGACTTTAGCACCGATGGATTGGCCTTCTCGTAGTTTAAAGGTTGCAATAGATTTTTTAGCACGAGTCACTATAGGATGCTGTCCAGTGATTACCTTAAGGTCATTTGTGGCATTTTCTAAGGCTTTAGCATTTTGCAACGCCTCACCAAGGCCAATATTCACAATAACCTTTTCGATACGTGGCACTTGATGAAGGTTTGAGTAATTAAATTCCTTCAACATAGCCGGAACAATTTCATTCTTATACTTTTCTTTTAAGCGAGGTACAGCCATATTATTATTCCGCACTCCATTCAACAGTTTCAGTTAATGAAGATAAATTACTAGTATTAAGCATCAATGGATGAATTACAGCGTTTACAAAAACGCGTCTTTTTATCAGCATCTTGCTTATAACCAACTCGAGTTGCTTCATCACATTTCCTACAAACTACCATAACGTTAGAAATGTGGACTGGAGTGGTAATATCAACAATCTCACCAGGTACATTAGGTGCAGTACGTTTTTTATGTTTCTTACGTACATTAACACCTTCAACTCTGACTAAATCTTTATTGGGGTCTAATTTCACTCGTTTTTTCGTTTGTTGGTCTACATACCAAGCACGAATAACTTCTTCAACCGTTCCACGAACCCCAACTTGATTTCCACTAATAATTTGAACTAGGTCACCCTTTTTAATTCTTTGCATTTTAACCTCTTACCTAGAACAAGTTCTAAAGTACTTCCGGAGCCAAGGAAACAATTCTCATGAAACCTTTTTCACGTAACTCACGAGCGACCGGCCCAAAAATACGTGTACCTCGAGGCCCTTGCCCTTCAGAGTCAAGAATAACCGCGGCATTATCATCAAACCGAATATATGAACCATCTGGACGACCGATTTCTTTACGAGTTCTTACTACCACAGCCTTTACCACAGCCCCCTTTTTAACTGTACTATGAGGGGAAACTTGCTTAACTGAAGCAGTAATTACATCACCGATACTAGCATAACGCCGAGAGGAACCACCCACAACTCGAATACACAAAAGTTCTTTGGCTCCACTATTATCCGCTACTTTGAGACGGCTTTCTTGTTGTATCATAACAATTGCTCCACAAATCACTATATCTTAACATAGTAATTTTTTAGCTTTCTACTTGTTGTCTCTCTAAAACTTCAACCAAAGCCCAACGTTTTTCTTTACTGATTGGCATTGACTCAATAATTTTAACCACGTCGCCAATTCCAGCACTTTCTTGCTCATCATGAGCCTTATATCGTTTGTGAAAACGAATTACTTTACCATAGCGTGGATGCCGACGTAAACGCTCAACTTGAACCACTATGGTTTTATTCATTTTATTACTGGTCACACGACCAATTAACATTCTTCTTCGTTCTTTAGCCATAATACCTATTCTAACTCTACCTTTTATGATAAGGAAGCAAGCCGACGCTCATTTAAAATGGTATTCATTCGAGCAATATCTTTTTTAAGCTGCTTAAATTGACCAAATTGTTTTATCTGACCAACCGCCAATTGAAAACGCAGATTAAAAAGCTCATGGTGGGCATCTTCTAACTTCTTTTGAATTTCGTTGTTAGACCAACCTCTAATTTCAGGTGCATTCATGGCTTACACTCCTAATCAGTTCGTTGCACAAACTGAGTTTTAATGGGCAACTTATGTGAAGCTAAGCGCATGGCTTCTTTAGCCACCTCTTCAGACACACCAGTTATTTCGAAAAGCATCCGACCTGGCTTAACCACCACCACCCAATGGTCAACGGGACCTTTACCGCTTCCCATCCGAGTTTCAGCAGCCTTTTTAGTCACTGGTTTATCTGGAAACACACGGATCCACAACTTTCCACCACGACGGACATAACGGACAATCGCACGACGGGCTGACTCGATTTGGCGGCTAGTCATCCAGCAGGGTTCTAATGCCTGCAAACCAAAGTCACCATAAGATACTTTGGCCCCGCGCAAGGCTTGCCCTCTCATACGGCCCCGCATTTGCTTCCTATACTTTACCCTTTTTGGCATTAACATAGTACGAACCTCAGTATGTTTTACACTGTGAAGTGAAAATGCAGCTTTACAACCTCGTGTTAGGAGGCAGCATAAGCAACTACATTTTCCTCTTTGGGCTTCGGCAGAATATCACCTTTATAGACCCAAACTTTTATTCCAATTTTACTAAACGTGGTCAAGGCTTCAACACAAGCGTAGTCAATATTAGCCCGCAAAGTATGACGAGGAATACGTCCTTCACGTTGTGATTCCCGACGAGCCATGTCAGAGCCACCTAAACGACCACTACATGTTATCATCACCCCTTT